>NZ_JBVMUY010000024.1:0-35546 GCF_055632325.1 Nocardiopsis sp. KDC1DS13DA1 | reverse complement strand
GGCGGTGGTGAGTGCGGGGTAGCCCTGGGGCACTTTGAGGATGATGTGGACGGGGGTGCGGTGGTCGAGTTGCGGGGCGGTGGTGGTGGTGCCGATGTAGCCGGGCTCGGTGTAGGTGCGGCCGACCAGGTTCTCGCGTGCGTTCGGGTCGGTGAGGGGGATGCCCAGCCGGTCGGCGAATGTCGTGTCCGTGTGGTGGTGCAGGATCAGTGCGTCGGGGGTGGTCGAACTCTCGGTGAGTGCGTCGAGGGTGTCCACGGTGTTGTGCTGGTCCTGGGTGCCGGTTCCCTCGCGCAGGGCGTCGTTGAGGGCGGTGGCGCCGCCGGGTGCGGTGAAGGCGTCCACGACCGACGCCTGCTCGTCGGTCAGGGCGGTCGGTGACAGGACCCGGGGCAGGTCCGCGGTGGTGCCCGGGGTGTGGCCCTCACGCATGCCCTGGGGGTGGACGCCCTGGCCCCAGGCGGGGGGAGCGGGCCACGGGGTGGTGTCCGGTGTCTGTTCCGGCCTCTGGTCGGTCGTCGGGGCGGGGGCGGTGTCGGGGAAGGGCAGGTGGAGCAGTCCGTTGGGGTCGAAGGGCGCTTTGCCGTTCGTGAACGGTTGGGTGGGTTCCTTGGGGTCCAGGCCGGGCAGCCAGGGCGGCGGTGCGGCGAGGCCGAACAGGTCCCGCGGGTCGCCCGGGGGCCCTGCCGCAGGGTCGGCGGGGGTCGTGTCGTCCTGGGTACCGTCGGTGTCGCCGAGCGGCCAGTCGGCGCCGTCGTCGTCGTGTGTTGCGGGCGGTGGCGGCGCACCCTGACCGCGACCTCTCCCCGCACCGGCGCCGCCGCCCGCGCCGCGCCCGGACCCGGTGCCGTCACCGTGTCCGCCGTCCCGGCCGCCGGTGGACGTGTCGTCGGAGCCCGTGGACGACCGCGTCGGCGGGGTCCAGCCGTCCGGCACGATCTCGACCTCGACCGACCAGCGTTTGAGTCCGTACTGGTCGTCGGGCAGCCGGGTGACGCTGTGGACGAGGTAGGTTGAGCCGCGCCGGATCATCACCTCGTGCTCGTCGCGGTTCGTGACGCCGGGAACGTCCATCGCGTTCAGCACGGGGTAGCCCCGCGGGACCCTGATGGAGAACTGGATCCGCCGGTCGGGGTGGAGCGGCTGGTGCGACATGGCGGCGGACCCGTAACCGGGGTCGGTGAACGTCCGACCGACCAGCGCCGCCATGTGGTCGGGGAAGTTGGGTGAGGCGTCGAGCTGGTCGGGCAGGAGGTCGATGCTCCGGTACAGCAGGATCGGCTCGGGAGCCCGTGCGCGGTCCAGAACCGCGTCCAGATCGCGTACCGCGTTCCGCATGCTCGGGGTGGCGCGTTCCGGGGTGACCCCCGAGCGCAGCTCGTTGTTGATGACGTAGCTGCCCTCGGCCGTGTAGTACCGGACGTAGGCGTTCTCCGTCGTGTTCATCGGCGGTGGCGGCATGTTCCGCGTCAGGTACGCGGCGGAGTCCTCGTCGGTGTCGAACGTCCGCGCGTGCGTCATCCCCTCGGGGCTCAGCCCCTGACCCCAGGCGGGCGGCGCGGGCCACCCCTGGGCGGGCGGGGTGCGGACGGCCATGACGGTCGCATCGGTCAGGTGCGACAGGTCGGCGACGGGTGGGCCCGTCCGCGGGAGCGGGCTGATGGCGTCCGGGTCGCTGGTGCCGGCCGCGTCCTCGTCCGCGGCCCGCTCCGACGGGAGGCCCGGTGGCCGCTGTGCCCGCGCCTCGATCCGGTCGGCGTCCCGCAGTGCGCGCCCGGCCCGCTGTTCGAGGTCCCGCGCCGTGACGCGGATCTCGGTGGCCTCGTCACGGGCGTCGGCCAGGTCCCTCCGGCGCGCGTCGAGGTCGTTCTCCGCGGTACCGAGCTCCCGGATCAACGAGTCCAGGGTCCGCCGGTGATCGGTGAGGGCGGACTCGGCCTCGGCGAACCGGGTGTCGAGGTCGTCGGCCCTGTTCCGGAGTTCGGTCGCGCGGGCCGCGGCCGATACGGCCTTCTCCCTGGCGGTGTCGCGCTGGCCGAGCAACTCGTCGGCGCGGCTTCGCGCCGTGTCCGCGGTCCGCTCCGCCCGGGTGGCCGCCGTCCGGAGTCCGTCCGCGCGGTCCCGGAGCTCCCGGACACGCTCCTCGACCCGGGCGTCCCCGTCCCGTCGGGCGTCGAGCCCGGTCGCCAGCCGGTCGTGTTCGGCCCGGGTGTCCGTGAGGTTCCGGGCGGCCTCCTCGGCGGCCGCCAGGGCCTGGTCGGCGGCCTCCTCCAGGGATCTGGCGGAACCGTCGAGCCGGTCGGCCTCCCGCTCCCAGGCGCGGACCGAGTCGGGGTCCGCGGTGTCCCGTGGGCCCTGTTCCCGGTGCGAGCCGTGGCGGTCGCGTTCGGCCCGGGCCGCGTCGAGGGCCAGGGCGTGGCCGTTCCGGGCCTCCCGGTCGGCCGTCTCCAGAGACCGGACGCGGGCACCGAGATCGCGGACCCTCTGCGCGAGGTCGGCGGTCTCCCGTGTCCGTGTGTCGAGTTCCTGTTCCGCGGTGTCGCGTGCGGCGGTGGCGTTCCGAGCCTCGTCCCGGGCCTGGTCGGCCTTGCCCCGGGCGTCGTCGGCCTGGGACCGCTGTTCGGTGTGCCGTGCGGTGAGGTCGGTGACGGCGTCGTCCGCGTCCCGGGCCTGCGTCTGCGCGTTCTCCGCCGCCTCGCGGGCGGAAGCCACCTGGGGCTTGAGCCCGGACCGGGTCCGTTCGGCGGCCTCCCGGTCCCGGTCGGCCTGCGGGATGTCCCGCTCCGCCAGGCGCTGGACGTCCTGCTCCAGCCGTTCCACGTCGTCACCGGCCCGGGCCTCCCGGTCCAGGGCGCCCTGGAGGCCCGATCGGAGGTCCCGGGCCTCGGCTGTGAGGTCGGCGGCCAGGTCGCGCAGACGCCGGGCCTCGTCCGGCACCGAGGGGCCGGGCGGTTCGGTGGACTCGGTGATCGTCGGAAGGGGCCCCTCGGACGCCTTCCCCTTGCCTCGGGGGAGGGTCATGTCCCGGGGGTCCTCGACGATGTTCCGCGTCGCGTCGAGGGTGGCCGTCCACCGGTCGATGCTGCGGTTGAAGTCGGCCAGCGCCTGGTCGTACCTGGCCTTCTGCGCGTCGTAGCGCTGCCGGGCGGCTCCGTCGCCGCCGTTGACGACGTCGTCGGCCAGGTCCTCCAGGGGTCCGCGGGCGTCGGCGTAGGACTTCTCGGCGTCGGCGAAGGCCTGGAGCGCCGCGTGCAGCTCGTTGAACGTCGGCCGCAGCTGGTCGGCCTGGGCCCGGGTGAGAATGCCCATCCCGACGGCGTCGTCCTCGGAGACCCATCCGGTGAGCCTGGTGGAGGTGTCCCCGAGCTGCCAACGTGCGGGCTTGCCGTGCGAGGGGGAGGGGCCGGTCTCGGGTCCGGAGCCGGTGACGCTCTTCATCCAGGACGTGAGTCTGGGCAGTTTCGAGGCTGCGCCGATCGCCCATCTGGTGTCGAACTCGACCAGGTAGGCGGGGCCCTGCCGGAGGCGGTCCGACTGCGGGTAGCGCTTGACCGGCTTGTCGACGCCCCGGCCCGCGCCCTCCGTCCGGGAGGAGCTGTGACCCGCCCCGCCGGGGTAGATGCCCTCGTGGCCGTCGTAGTCGTGGGCGGCCTGGGTGCTCAACCCCATGGCACGGAGGGCGTCCGCGTTGCCTCCGGTGGTGGAGGTCTCCTCCCGGGACCGGTTCTCGCCACCGCCGTGGGTGAGGTTGTCGCTGATCCGGGTGCCGGGGACGACGTCCAGGATCTTGGGGGCGGACATGTCCGGGAGCGCCTTGACGGCCCACTCGGTCCGGCCGATGGTCAGCAGCCGGACGCCGCCGTCCGCACGGGAGGCACTCGGGTACAGGGCCTGGAGGGCGTCGTCGTCCAGGCTGTGGTCGATCGCGTTGTGCCGGGTGTCGAGCTTGAGCTCCGCGGCGATGTGGGAGCGGGCGTCGTCGACCGCCCCAGGGGTGTAGGCGCCGTCCCGCACCGCGTCGGCGGGCGGGGTCCAGCCCAGCGACCTGGCGATGACGATCATGGCGGTGTCCCTGACCGCCTGACCGTGGTCCTGCACCGCGACCGGGAGGATCACGGTGTCGTGCGAGGGGGCGATGTCGTCCGGTGCCGCGCCGCGGGTGTCCGTCGTCCAGGTGCGCATCATGTCGTCCAGCGACGCGAACGGGGTGCTCCGGGGGTGGTCCGGCGCGGCGCCGTCCCCGCCGTCCTGGTTCTGCTCGTCCCGCACCCGGCCGTCCTGGTCCCGGCCGTCCCGCGCCCCGTCGCCCTGGTCCCGGCCGTCCTGGTTCCGGTCGTTCCGGGTGCCGCGGTCCGTGCCGGTGCCCGAGGGACCCGCCTGTGCCGTCGTGTCGTCGGCGCCCGATGCGCTTGTACCGGTGGTCGGCGACGGAGCGGGGGCCAGGTACGCGAACGGGAACAGCGTCTCGATCTCGCCGCCCGGACCGCGGCCGGTGAAGGTGGTTCTGCGCTCCCCGCCGGTGGGGCCGTCGCCGTCCGGCGTCCCGGCGCCCGCGTCGGTGTCGGGCACGCCCAGTTCCAGGGTCAGGGTGAGGTCGGTGTCCTGGGTGATCTTGGCGTAGGGCACGTGCATCTGGAGTTCGACCGTGCGTGTCGCCGAGTCCGAGGAGCCCGTGCCCGAGGTCCGGCCGGTGCCCGTGCTGAGTCCGGCGGAGGGTGCGACGAACAGCGGACGGCTGCCGGGCTGTTCCTCGGGACCGCTCTCGTCCCCGTCGTAGCCGGTCGGCTGGAGGGCCGTGCCGTCCACTCCCAGCGTTGCGGACGTGCCGCGGCTCTCACCGTGGCCCCTGGTGTCCCTCCAGGACCGCGACTCGATGTAGTCGGCCGCGAATCCGACGAACCGGATGTCGGTCCGGGTCGCCCGCTGGTTCACGTACACCTTGGCGTCGGAGGACCTGTGCGCGGTCTGCCCGATCGGGCGGACCTTGACCGGTACCGGAACCGACGCCGCGGGCTTGTTGCCCAGCTGGGTGGTGAGGCCGTGCAGCAGCTGTTCGCGGCTGTTGCCGGTCAGTTCGAGGCCGTCGCGCGCCAGGTCGTCGACCAGGTTCTGGAGGGAGGCGTTGGGGTCGGCCGGGCGCATCTGCCGGCCGGTGTTCTCGAAACCCGGCCGCACCACCAGGTCGTCCGGCCGCTTCGGGTTGGGCTGGACACCCGGGACGGGGCCGCTGCCGGTGTCGGTGACCGCGTCCTGGACCAGGTGGGAGGCGTGGGCGTCGTGGGCGTGCACGTACCCGGCGAACAGGTTCTGCACCGGGACCCGCCACCCCCGGTAGCGGATGTTCCACGGGATGGTGGGGCCGATGCTCCAGTTCTTCAGGAACTCCATGGCCTGGGTGATGTGGCCGGACCCGCGGAACGCGTAGGACCACGCGACCTGGGGGATGAACAGCACCGACGAGGAGAACTGGTTCCCGTGCGAGGCGGAACGGTGGGTGCTGTACGGCGTGAAGCCGAACGAGGGGCCGCCGACCGGGATGGGCCGGATCGCCTCGCTGGGCGTGGAACCGTCCGAGCCCGCGGGGTTGGGGTTGTCGGTACCGCTGAACCCGACGCGGCCCGACCAGGCCAGGGACGTGCCGTCGTCGGTGGCCAGGGAGATCTCGGTGCCGCTGTTCCACCAGATCTGCGCGTCCACGGGGAAGAAGTCGGTGATCGACTCGAGTTCGACCCGGGTCGCGATGGTGGTACGGATGTCGTGCGGTGAGAACAGGCCGCCGCTCATCTCCTGCCGGGTGCGCGCCCCCGAGGACGAGCCGGCGCTGGGGTCGGTCGCCAGGGTCTGCCCGGAGAGCCGGTTCTCGAACGTCCTCCGGGCGGCGGGCGTGTCGGTGAGCAGGTGCTCCAGTTTGCGGCTGTAGCCGTGGTGGAGACCGTCCCGGGCGGTGCCGAAGGTGTCGTAGGTCTGCTGGACCAGACCGGGCCGGTTCGGACCGCTCCCCAGGTCCGTGTTGACCTGCTCGACGGTCCCGCCGTGCCCGATGATCTCCTTGGCCCGGTACTCCGACAGGGTCATCGGGCCGACCCGGCCGTTCGACCCGCTCGACGCCGCAGGCGGAGCGGGCACCGGACCGGTGGGTACGAAACCCCGGCGGATGACGCCGCGCGCCTGGTCGGCGGAGAGCGGTGCGGGGTCCGCCGTCCGTGCGGGTTCCGGGGCCCGGTCCGGCGCGGACCTCACCTTGGGCGTGGTCAGGGTGGTCCTGGCGTTCAGACCCCCGCCGATCAGCGGGATGCCGCGTTCACGGATCGGGCGTCCGCCGCGGACCTGGCCGAGGTCGTCGTGTTCGTGGAGGCGGGCGTCGAACCGGATGTCGGCGGTCCACACGTCGTTGCCGCCGGAGAACATCACCCGGTCCTCGGTGGAGTGGGTGATGCCCTGACCGACGCCGCGGCTCCGGCCCGAGGAGAGGGTGAGCGAGACCGAGGGCGTGCCGAACTTGGCCGGAACGCCGCGCGCGTCGGCCCCGTCGTCCTCGCGGAGGTTCATGCCCACGCTGCCGGTGACGGAGTGCGTGTGCCCGCGCCCCGAGGTCCCGGTGATCCCGGTCGCCCCGTTGACCCGGGCCCCGGAGCTGATCTCGGACTCCGTCGTGTGTCGCAGCGGGCCCAGGTCGGCGGTGATGCGGACGGCCACCGTGTCCGGTCGCGCGAGTTCCCTGCCCCTGGCGGTGGAGGGCAGGTCGACCAGGGCGGGCTCGGTGAGGTGGACGACGATGCCGTCCCCGACGAGATCGCCGCGCGAGCTCTTGAGGTTGGACTCCGAGACCGCGTCCAGGATCCTCATGGTGTTCTCGCGTGCGACGTCCTGGTCGCGGCGCAGACCGGTGTGCTCGCGGGGGGACCGGTCGAGGTAGGGGGCGTCGGCTTTGCCGGGCCGGCGGGCGTAGTCGCCGCGGCCGCGGGCCAGGTCCGGGATGACCAGGCCGGGGCGCTGCCGCGCGATGCCGGTCAGGATGCGGTGGCCCAGTTCCTCGGGGACGGAGCGGTGACCGTCGTCCGCGGATGCGTCGGTGCCGGTGTCCGAGGCCGTCGTCGCGGAGTCGCCGTCTGCCGCCGTTGCGCCGGTGTCGGCGCCGGTGCCGGGTGTCGCGCTGTCCGGGGTCCGGTCGAACCCCCGGATGTGGGCGCCGCTCAGGTCGGTGACGCGGTCGCCCCGCAGGTTGGGGAACGGGGGGACCTTGGCCCGGGCATCCGGCGCAACCGTGGCGGGGGTGCCGGAGTCGTCGCCGGCGTCGACCTGGTCCCGTAGCGTCCGGGCGTCCTCGGCGTTGAGGAGGTCGACGGAGCTGCCGCGGAAGCGGTGGACGTCGGACTCGCCCTCGAACTGCACGTAGAAGTCCCGTTCGACGTCGTAGGCCCCGAACCGGGGTGTGCCGTGCGTGAACGTGCTGGACGTCGCCGTCTGGCCGCGCGTGGTGCCCGTGTTCGAACCGAACGTGTACGCGTACTCGACGAACGGGGCGTCCAGACGGATGCTGCGGCCCCCCGGAAGGTCGATGTGCAGGCCGAAACCGCCGCCGAACGTCCCGGTGATCCCCTTACTGTGCTTCACCGAGGAGGACGTCCCCTTGGTGGCGGTGTTGTTGTGCAGCAGGTCGACCAACGCAGGTGCGTGGTCCTTGCGGGTGTAGGAGCTGGGCACCGACCACAGTCGCATGATCCGCTCGCTGCCGTCGGGGGCGGTGACCCGGATGTTCGCCGGTGTGTTGGTGATCTGCGGCAGCAGGTTCTGCAGTTGGTCGGGGTGGAACGCGCGCTCGACCGACTGCCGGAACTCGTCGAGGCGTCGCCGCCGCCGGTCGGAGCCGCCGGGCAGGTGCTCCGACACCCACTGCGCGATGCTGGTCTCGGGGTCCGTCAGCATGTGGTCGGCGATCCACGGTCCCAGCCCGGTGTGACCCGGGCGGTCGTCCCCGCCCGTACCGCCGGGGACCGGGGTGATGGCGCCGACCGAGAGCGGGTGGCCGACCGCCGGATGGTGCACGGCGGTGCGCGGCGGCTGACCCGGCGCGGGGGTCGGGCCGGAGTGCAGTGCGATCCTCGGCGGCAGGTCCGGATGGGCGACCACCTCCCCGGGCAGGTTGAGGACCAGGCTGTTGGTCGACCGGCCGCGGGCGGTGTGCGGACCGGGCGCGGGCACCGGAGCCGACCCTCCGGACTCGGTACCGCCCGTCGGAGGTGCCGCCGGGGGCGTGACGGTCAGATCCATGTCCAGGTCGGCCGCGTACAGCTCGGGCGGCGCCAACTGCCAGATCTCGGTGTCGCTGTTGGCGGAGGCGGACGCGCCCACCTCGGTGCCGCGCACACGGGTGCCGAAACGGCCGCCCAGTGACACGAGGGGGCCGGCCCTGGCCACACCGATGTCGGCCACGTACACCGGGCTGGCGGTGAACTTGGCGCCGACGGACTTGCTTCCGGCACGGGACCCGCTGTCGTGGTCGTTGACGCCGATCCCCGCCGTCTGGGTCCGCAGCACCGCGGTCTGGGCGGCGTCGTCCGCCGGGCGGGTCGGCACGTGCCGGAAGTCGTCGTCCGGGGTGGACAGGTCCAGGGTGGCGGTCCAGGTGCCGTCGGGGCCCTGGACGCGCACCGTGTGGCCGCCCGGGGCCAGGAACGGGCGCGGCCCGTGGTCCCGGAAGACCTCGGCGAACGCCTCCATGATCCGCTCACGGGCGGGGTCGTCCAGGCCGCCCACGTCGTCGAGGGTGTTCTCGACGAACGTGTCCACGTTCTCGGCGGCGGCCATGTGCGGACCGACCAGGGTGGACGCGGTCAGATAGCCCAGGTGGTAGGTCCGTCCCGAGCGGTCCGGTGTGAGGCTGCCCTCGTACCCGGTCCGGCGGGGCGGGGGCGGTGCGCCGTCGGCCGGGTTCGGCGCAGCGGTCCGTCCGTCGCCGCTGTTCTGGGCGGTCTCCCCGGGAGGTGGTGCCTGGCGGTCGTTGGTCGCGGTGGAGGCGCCCTCCGGGGGCTGGGCGTTGTCGGACGCCTCGGAGGAGGTGGACACCTGCTCGGGCGGGGGAGGAGCCGTGTCCGTGGGGCCGTGGCCGTCCGCGTCGCGGCTCGTCGTCGGCACCGCGGCCGGAGGCTGCTGGTCCGTCTGGTGCCCCCGGGGGGCCGGGGGAGCGGTGCGGGCGGCGGGCTGCGTCCCCGGGTTCGCCTGCTGGGTCGTGGATCGCTGGTTCGTGTCGCCCTGACCGCTGAGGGGGGTCGTACCCGGTGCGGTCTGGGCGACCGGGGGCGCGTCCCCGTCGGTGGTGGTGCCCGCGGACGGGTCGGGCGTGATCTCGGGGACGGCGAAGATCCGCAGGTCCTCGGTCAGCCAGGGGAGGGGCGACTGGGGGAGCCCCAGACCCGCCTTGGGGTCGAGGAAGCTCAGATCCGGGGTGAGGAGGGACTCCTTGGGGTCGAACAGCCCGGAGAGGTCGAGGGGGGAGGAGGGGAAGGGCGGAGACGTCCCGGGACCGTCACCCGGGTTCTCCGCGCCGGTGGAGTCGTAGAGGTCGCCGAGCGGCCAGTCGACGTCCGGGTCGGAGTCGGTGGTGTTCTGGTCGCCGTCGGACCGGACGGGTGCCTCGGACGCCGCGGGGGCGGTCTCGCCTCCGGGTGTCCGGGCCTGGTCGTCCTGACCGCTCTCCCGGGTCTGCGCGGTCGGTTCGGTCGCGCCGGGCCGCTCGGAGGCTCCGGGCTCGGAGGCGGAGGGCGGCTCGTCCGTGAGTTCGGAGGCGAAGGGCGTGACGTAGGGGTTGTCGTTCGCGGGCGCGTCCGGTGACGGAGGGACGTCCCGCTGGGCGGTGGCCGGGTCGCTCCCCGAGCCCGGGGCACCCGAGGCGTCGCCACGACCGGCCGTGCCGTTCCCGTCCCCTCGTCCGCCGCCGCGGTCGCCGACCGGGTCCGTGTCGTCGGTCCCGTCTCCGACGGGGGTCTCCGTGCCGCCGTCGGCCTCAGAACCGCGGCCGCTCCCCCTCCCGGGGCCGTCCGACCCGCCGTCGTCACCGCGCCCCTCATCGCGGCTCCCGTCGTGCGAACCGCGGCCGTCCGGGCCGCCGCCATCGTCGGAGTCCCGGTTCGACCCGTCCCGGCCTCCGGTCGCGCCGGTGTCCGTCGGGGTGTCCTCCGACGTGCCGTCGGACGGGTTCCCGGTGGAGGCCGTCGGCGGAGCGGTGAGCGGAGGCGGCAGGTCCGGTCCGCCCCGCAACGCGTCGATGCCCGTGACGGAGGCGTCCGTCACCACCGTCTGGGCCGTGGCGTTGGTGGCTCCCGCGCTGGCGGAGAACCCGGAGGCCTTCCACTCGCCCTCCAGGGCCGCGTTGGCCACGCCCTCGCCGAGGTACCCCTCCAGTGCCCCCGTGCTCGCGCCCAGCCCCAGGTTCTGGGCGTAGGCGCCCTTTCCGGTGCGCAGGTCGGCGAGGCCCTTGACGAGCGTGTTCGGCACCGTGTCGGCGAGGTGGTCCCGGACCGGGGGAGGCAGGGAGTCGCCGAGCGCCTGTCGCAGGTGTGCGGACAGGTCGGGGCCTGGCCAGTTCCGGGCGAAGGCGTCGGCGTAGTCCTCGCCCAGCCTCCTGGCGGCGGCCGAGCCGAGATCGTCGCCGAAGTGGCGCTCGAACAGGTCGGCGAAGTCCCTGCGCAGGTTCGCGGCGCTGACGTCGTTGGCCCAGCTGCCGACACCGGGTGCGTCGCCCTGTGTGAAGGGGACTCCGAGCTCGTCGTTGTTCCGGGTGAACACGTCGGCCAGATCGTGGTTGAGGCCCCTGCCCGGCGGGGGCAGGGTGTCCCGCTCCGGCTCGGGCCTGGGGCCGGTGGCGGGTGGCAGATCGTCCGGGTCCGGATCCGGTTTGGGGTTGGCGATCGGCGGCGCTTCCTCCGGAACCGGCTCGGGCCTGGGTTTGGCGACCGGTGGCGGGTCCGCGACCGGGTCGGGGACCGGATCCGGTTTGGGGTTGGTGATCGGTGGCGGGTCCGGGAGGTCGTCCAGGTCGAGCAGGTTCTTGTTGATGACCTTCGTGATCTGGCCGTCGAGCAGGATGTCGACCCCGCCCGACAGGGCCGCGGAGATCAGCCCCTCGAAGACCGCACCGAGGTGCGCGCCCTTGGTCAGGTCGTGGTCCCACGCGTCGCGGCTGCCGTTGTTGAGCTGGATCCGCTGGATGATGCTGTCCATGCTCGCGAAGATCTGCGAGATGATCAGGTGGCTGGGGACGGTGAGCAGGAACCAGGCGAGGATGCGGCGCATGGCCAGGCTGCGGATCGCCTTGAAGATGGGGATCCATTTCAGCGAGGCGCCGAACGTCCAGTAGGCGGAGGCGATCGCCCAGGCGATTTCCACGATCAGCTGGATGAGCTGGCCGATGATCATCATGGCCATGTACTCGGCGTTGGCCGCGGCCTTGCGCAGTTCCTGGGCCATCTGGGACGAGATGGCTCCGACCTTGCCGACGTAGTCGTTCTCCCCGGTGGTGAACTGGGCGACCGAACGGTCGAAGTAGTCCGCGGCCCGACCGGAGAAATCGGCGCGCACCCGGCGGCGCACCATCTCCAGGAGCTCCATGAGCTCCTCGGTGACGCGCTTGCCGACGGTCTCGTACAGGTCGGCCAGGGTGCGCAGGTTCGGTGGGACGGCCGAGGGCATGACGATCCCGGTGAGCGCCGCGAGCGTGTACCGCGCCCCGTCGCTCATGTCGTGGCTCAGTGGCACGCGACGCACCTCCCCCCGACCGCCGCCCGTCCGCGCGCGCACGGTTCCGCCCGTACCCACGGGCCTCCCGGATCCCGTCCCCTCGGTGAGGCCAGTGCGGTCGAAGCTAGCACCGTCGCGTCAGATGTGGAAGTGCTTGGTAGTTACTTTTTGTTTGATTGTTTTTATGTGGTATTGGTTGTTGACACTCTCCCTTCGGATTGATGTGCCACCTCCGGCGGTCGGGTGGGGTTCTCGCTCCGCGGCACTCCGCGCTGTCGTGCGCGATCCTCCCGGCCCTTCGCGCACCCCGAATGGAACGGGGGCCCCAAATCGACTGATTCCTGTTTCGGCCGAGGCTTCGGATGTCGCCCCGTCTGGCGGGTGACCACGGATTTCGACTGGCGGAACTTTCTCCTGAGGAGTGTGACCCCGAACACCGTTTCCGTTCTTCCGGTTGGCATTCGGTCTCCCCATTGCCATCCGATGCGAAATCGTGGTAGAAAAACGCGTCCGGGTGGGCGGGGAATCACGAATTGGCCACGGGTGCCGATGCGGTGAAAACCCTCGAATAACGATGGTCCCGGTCCCGGCCGGGGATGGGTGGGAGGCCGACGTGTCTGGTGGTGCTGGTGACGCGAGTGGCGCCGGAGGGGGCCCCGGGTCGCCGGGTCGGCCGCCGAACATGGCCGCCGAGGAGGAGCGGATCGCCAAGGCCGCGCTCACCGAACTGCCCGAGGGCGGCGTCGTGATCCTCGACGCGGGCGCCGTCACCGAGCGGCTCGCCGCCCACCTGCCCGTCGACCACGGCTACACCGTCATCACCAACTCCATCCCGGTGGCCGCCGCGCTCGCCGCCCGCACCGACGTCACCCTGCACCTCATGGGCGGACGCCTGCACCGCAAGGCTGGGGCGACCCTGCCCGGCCTGCGGGAGTTGGACGGACTCAGTGTGGACGTCGCCTTCGTCGTGCCGGGAGGAGTCTCCTTCGACCGTGGGCTGACCAGCCGCGACCCGGCCGAGGGCGGCGGTAAGAAGGCGATCATGAACGTCGCACGGCGTGTCGTCGCGCTCGCCGACCACACCAGGGTCGGCGATGACCGCATGTCCCGGTTCGCCGCGCTCCAGGAGGTCGACCTCCTGATCACCGACACCGGCCTGAACCCGGAGACGGCCGACCGCCTCCGGGCGCGCGTTCCGCGTCTGTCGCGCGTCTGACCGACCTCGGGCCCCGCCCCTCCCCGCGTCGTCGGAGTCGCCCCGGGCGCGCACGTGGGAGCCCGGGGCGTGCGGATCCCACACCATGCCACACGGAACCACGGCCATGTGGTTGACTCCTGAGTCAAGCCGCCCCCCCATGGCCTCAACGAGACTGCCACAGTGAAACACAGGTGATCCCACATGTACGCCGAAGAGCGTCAGCGGCTCATCCTCGAGCGTGCCCGCCGGGAGGGGAGGGTCGACGTCGCCAAGCTCGCCGCCGAGTACGACGTCACCTACGAGACGATCCGGCGCGACCTGACCGCTCTGGAGCGACACGGTGTCCTGCGCCGAGTGCACGGTGGCGCGATCCCCGTGGAACGGCTCGGTTTCGAGCCCACCCTCCCCCAGCGCGACACCGTCATGACCAGGGAGAAGGGGCGGATCGCGGAGGCGGCTCTGGCCGAGCTTCCCGCGGAGGGCGCCATCCTCCTCGACGCCGGTTCCACCACCGGGCGCCTCGCCGAGCAGATCCCGGTCGACCGCGAACTCACGGTGGTCACCAACTCCGCGCCGATCGCACTGACCCTGCTGCCGCGCGCCAACATCAACCTCATGCTGCTCGGCGGGCGACTGCGCACCCGCACCCAGGCCACCGTCGACGGCTGGGCGCTCCAGGCACTGGAGGAGACCTATGTCGACGTGGCGTTCATCGCCACGAACGGCATCTCCGCCGAACGGGGTCTGACCACCCCCGACCCCTCCGAGGCTCAGGTCAAACGCGCGATGATCCGCTCGGCCCGCCGTGCCGTGCTGTTGGCCGACCACACCAAGGTCGGCAACGACCACTTCGCCCGTTTCGCCTCCGTCGAGGAAATCGACTCCGTCATCACCGACACCGGTCTGGCCGACGGCCTGGCGCAGGAGCTGGCCGCGCTCGGACCGCGCGTCACCACGGTCTGAGTGGGGCCCGGGGGGCGGGCCGGAGGTCGGGACTCCTCCCCGCGCCGGTCGGCCCGGGCGCGTGTCCGCGCGCTCCCACAAGTCAAGACATCCCATCATCCTTTGTTTTTTGGTGTGGCTTCGTGTGGTTTCGCGCCTCCACCGGGGCAGTGTTGGGGTTGATTGCCACGCAAGATTTCTATAACCTCACTCAAAACCAATTACGATCACATGTACTGCCAAACGGAAGGCAGCCGCGATGAGATCGACGGTCTCGACCGCCCGCCGAGGCGCGGCGGTGGCGGGATGCGCGGCGGCGCTCGCCCTGGTCACGGCCTGCGCGTCGACCGGCGGGGAACCGGCCGCGGCGCCCGCCGCACCCGCCTCCTCCCCGGGGGCGACCCCCTCCGACGCGGACGCCGCGCTCGCCGCCTACACCGGCATGTGGACCGTGGCCGTCGAGGCCTCCCACGAGGGAGCCACCGCCCCGGACGGACTGGAGGACCACGCCACGGGCGGCGCACTGGCCCTCATGCGGCAGGCCCTCGAAGGGGCCGTCGCGTCAGGGAGCGAGGTCACGGGTGAGCCCGTCCTCGACCCGGAGGTGACCCTCGAGGACTCCGCGCACGCGGTCGTCGCCGACTGCGTGGACGACTCGGGGTGGAACATCGGAGCGCCCGCCGCGGCCGGGGGCGCCGCACCTCGCAGGGTCGACGCCGAACTCGTACACGACGGACTCGCCTGGCGCGTGTCCTACCTTCGGATCTGGGAGCCGGGATCATGTTGAAACGCACTGGCGCCACCTCCCTCGCGGTTGCCGCGGTGGTCCTGGGGGCGGCGCCCCCGGCCAGCGCGGACACGGCGGGCGAGCCGGCGGCCGCGGGCTCCACCCCCGTCCTCACCGAGGTCGAGTGCGGCAGTCAGGGCGGTTCCGGATGCACGGTCGTCCTGAGCCACACCGAGACGACGGGCGGCACCGAGGGCACCTCGGGAGCCGGTACCACCTCCACCGCCACGGGCGATCCCGACGACCCCTACGCCGATGTGGACTGGAGCGCCGTCGACTGGGACGCGGTCGACTGGGACGCGGTGGACTGGGACGCCATCGACTGGGACGCGGTCGACTACGGCGGCGAGGGCGGCGAGGGCGAGCCCCCGACCGACCCCGTGACGCTGATCCAGGAGTCCCTGGCCTCCTTCGAACTCCCCCCGCCCCGGATCGCCACCTCCCCCGGTGACGGCTCCCTCATCCTGGTCAACACCCCCCTGTGGCTGTGGATCGACGAGCAGACCTGGGAACCCGTGGTAGCGACCGCCCAGATCCCGGGCTGGTCACTCACCATCACGGCGACCCCCCGGGAGACGCGGTGGGAGATGGGCGACGGCACCGAGGTCGTCTGCGACGGCCCGGGAACCGCGTTCGACCCGGCCCGGCACGACCCCGACTCGGCCTCACCCGACTGCGGCCACGCCTACACCCGCGCCTCAGGGGCGGGTGACGGCGGTACCCACACCGTCACCACCGGCGTCGTCTGGGACATCGCCTGGGAGTTCTCCGACGGCACGTCCGGCACCCTCGACGCGGTCACGACCACGTCCGAGGTCGAGGTCACGGTCGACGAAGCACAAGGCCTGGTGTCCGACTCGGGCCGCTGACAGCGCACGAAGCAGTGGAGGCAACATGGTGGGCACGACCACGGGCCCGGCGCCCAGAACGGTTCCGGGCACGACGGCGCCACCGGTACGGCTCCTGGGCAGCGGGCCGCGGCGCTGGCGCTGGCTGGTCCTGGGACTGGCGATGGCCACGACCGGCGCCCTGGCGGGGGTC
The DNA here is from genome assembly GCF_055632325.1 of Nocardiopsis sp. KDC1DS13DA1. Classification (NCBI taxonomy): domain Bacteria; kingdom Bacillati; phylum Actinomycetota; class Actinomycetes; order Streptosporangiales; family Nocardiopsidaceae; genus Nocardiopsis; species Nocardiopsis sp. KDC1DS13DA1. The sequence continues at coordinate 19,842 of NZ_JBVMUY010000024.1, read as the reverse complement.
ACCGCCGTCGACCGACTCGACCAGCGCCAGGGCGTCCTCGTGGCCGACCGCGACCTGCCCGCCGGCCACGTCGTCACCACCGAGGACCTGCGGATCGTCCAGATCACCGTGGCCGACGGGGTCGCCGTCATCGCGGAGCAGGGCCTGGAGGAGGTCCTGGGCCGCGCGCTGACCGTCCCCGTGGCCGACGGGGCGATCCTGCCCGACACGGCGCTCGGCCCGGACGCGGCCTATCCGCCCGCCGAACAGGCGGTCGTCGGCCTCGCCCTGATGCCGGGGCGCTTCCCCGCCTCCCTCCAACCCGGAGCGTCGGTCTCCGTCGTGGTGATCCCCGACGACTCCGGCGGGGCGGCCGAACAGGACGCCGGAACCGAGGCCTACCCCGCCCGGGTCCAGAGTGTGGAGTCCTCCGCGAGCGACGGCTCCGTGATCGTCGAACTCGCCGTCAGCGCGCTGGACGCCGCCCGGATCTCCTCCGCCGCCGCGGCCGAGCGCGTCACCGTGGTCCAGGTCCCGACCCGGGGAGGCGAGTGATGCCCCGCACCGTGGCGCTGCTCTCCCTCGGCGGCGCGCCCGGGGTCACCGTGACCGCGATGGCCCTGGCCGCCGCCTGGCCGGAGGAACCGGGTGCCCTCCTCGTCGAGGCCGACGCCTCGGGAGGGGACGTCGGCGTCTGGCGCGGGATGTTCGCCTCGCCCGGACTGACCGACCTGGCCGCCGCCGTCCGTCACGACCAGCGCCCCGACGGCGCCGGGGCAGGGCCGCTCGAACACGCGCAGGTCCTCCGGGGCGGGCTGCCCGTCTGCCCGGCTCCCGCCTCCGCCGACCGGGCGGACGGCGCGGTGCGGCTCCTGGCGCAGAACGCCGCCTCCCTCACCTCCGCCAGCGGGCACGTGACCGTTCTCGACCTGGGACGGCTCACCCCCCGATCCGCGACCGCGCACCTGGCCGCACACGCCGACACCGCGCTCCTGCTGGTCCGTGACGACCTGGCCCAGCTGCGCCGACTCCAGGAGTCGGCGCGGTACCTGTTCGAGACGCTTCCCCGCGCGTGGACCGTCATCGTCGGCGGGAGCGGATCCACCGCCGAGATCGCCGCCACGGTCGGCCTGCGCGTGTGGGGCAGGGTGCCCGCCGACCCGCGGAGCGCGGCCTTCCTCCGCGGCGAGGCGGGACTGCGCCGCCCTGAACGCCGTCCGCTCTTTCGCGCGGTGGCGTCCCTGTCCCGCGCGCTGGTCCAGGAGACGGCCACGCAGCCGGAGCGGATGGAGGCCCCCCTGTGAACGAGATCGACGCCACGTTCGACGACGACCCCAACGAGTTCCTCGACCCCGACCGCGCGGGCCGCGAGGACGCGTGGGTGGGGTGGGCGGCGGCCGAGGCCACCCGCCGGCTCAGCGAGCTGCTGCGCGAGAACGGCGAGTACGGCCCCGCCGAGTACCGCCGCGAGGCCGAGCGCGTCATCGCCAGGATCCTCGACGGGGCCGCCAGCGAGGCGCTCGCCGCCGGTCGCCCCGTCCTGGCCCCCGCCACCGAGGCCGTGATCGCCCGCCGCGCCCTCGCCCAGGTGAGCGGACTCGGACCGCTCCAACCGCTCCTGGACGACCCGGAGATCGAGAACATCAACGTCACCGGCTCCCGGGTGTGGGTCCGCTACGCCGACGGCCGCCGCGAACAGCGGCCGCCCCTGTTCGGGGACCCCGAGGAACTGGTCGCCCTGGTCCGGCGGATCGCCGCCGAGTCCGCCAACGGTGAACGGCGCTTCGACCCGGGCGCGCCGATCCTGGACATGACGATGCCCGGCGGCGAACGGCTCAACGCCGTCATGGAGGTCGCCCGCGACCCCGCCGTGTCCATCCGACGCCACCGCCACAGCCGCACCTCCCTGGAGCGCCTGCGCGGCCTGGGCACCCTGGACCCCGTCCTGGTCGCCCTCCTGCGGGCGGCCGTCCGGTCCCGGCGCAACACGGTCGTCACCGGCGGCACCGGCGCGGGCAAGACCACCCTGCTGCGCGCCCTGGCCGCCGAGATTCCGACCACCGAACGGCTGGTCACCATCGAGGACGTCTTCGAGCTCGGGCTGGACCGGGACGCCGACGCCCACCCGGACTGCGTCGCGCTCCAGGCCCGGCCCGCCAACGTCGAGGGCGTCGGCGAGATCACCATCGCCGACCTGGTCCGTGCCGCCCTGCGCATGTCGCCCGACCGGGTGATCGTCGGGGAGACCCGGGGCCAGGAGACCGTGCCCCTGCTCAACGCGATGAGCCAGGGCAACGACGGCAGCCTGACCACCCTGCACGCCGCGGACTCCGCGGGCGCCTTCACCAAACTGGGCGCCTACGCAGCCCAGTCCGCCGAGCGCCTGCCGCTGGAGGCCACGGCGGCCCTGGTGGCCGCCGCCGTCCACCTGGTCGTGCACGTCTCGGCCCTGCCGACGGGCGGCCGCGTGGTCACCAGCGTGCGCGAGGTGGTCGGCGCGGAGGGACAGAACGTCATCTCCAACGAGCTCTACCGCAGGAGCCGATCGGGTGGGCGGCTCCCGGCGGCCCCGCCCAGTCCCGACACCCTGGACGCGCTCATCGAGGCCGGGTTCGACCCGGCCCTGCTGCACGCCGACGTGGAGGTCGGGGGGTGGTCGTCGTGACCGCCTTCCTCCTCCTGGCCGCGTGCGGCGCCTTCGCGGGCGCCGGGGTCTGGATCGCCGCGGCCTCGCTCCTGGTGCCCGCGCCCGGGGCACCCCGGCCGGGGAGGCGGCCGGGGGTGTCGATCTCCGCGCTGCTCGACCGGCGCCACCTCCTCCGCCTCGCCCTGGCCCTGGTGGTCGGCGCCGCCGTGTGGACCGTCACCGGTTGGCCGGTGGCGGGGGTGCTCCTCGCGGCGGGCACCTGGTTCGCACCGACCATGCTCGGCCCCGACCGCGCCCACCAGCGCCAGGTCGCCGGGGTGGAGGCGGTCGCGGCCTGGACGGAGATGCTGCGCGACCTGATGGCCGGGGCCGCCGGACTGCACCAGGCCATCGCCGCCACCGTCCCCATCGCCCCCGAGCCGGTCCGCGCCGAGGTCACCGGGCTCGCCGAACGGCTGCGCCTGGGCACACCGCCCAGGGAGGCGTTGCGGGTGTTCGCCGACGAGGTCGACAACCCCACCGCCGACCTGGTCGCCGCCGCCCTCAGCAGCGCGACGTCGCGCCACGCGACCGACCTCGGCCTCCTGCTCGGCACCCTGTCCGAGGCCGCGCGGGAGCAGGCCGCGATGCTGGTCCGGGCGGCGGCGAGCCGGGCGCGCGTACGGACCTCGACGCGCATCATCATCTCGGTGACCCTGGGCATGGCCGCGGCCCTGCTGCTGTTCAGCCCCGAGTACCTGGACCCCTTCGACGGGTTCCTCGGACAGACGGTGTTCGCCGTGATCGGCGTGGTCTGGGCGGCCGCCATGGCGTGGCTGGTCCGGCTGTCCCGGCCCCGACTCGGGCCGCGCGTGCTCACAGCCGACACCCATGAGACGGAGGTGGCCGCGTGATCGTCGACGCCCCCCTGCTGGCCGTCGTGGGCGGAGCCCTCGTCGGCCTCGCGTTGTGGCTGGTACTGGCCGTGCGCTTCGCCCGGCCCAGCCTCGCCGAACGCCTCGCCCCTCCGCGATCCGTCACGCCCCCGCGATCGCGTGCGGCGGACACCGCCGGACTGACGGCGCGGATCGGTCAGGCGGGCGTGCCGCTGCTGTCGTCGCTCGGACTCCCGGGCGACCGCGCACGCCGCGACCTGGTCGTGTGCGAGCGGGGCGCGGCCTCCTACCTGGCCGAGAAGACCACGGGCCTGGTCCTGGGACTGACGGCGCCCCCGCTCCTGGGAGCGGTCCTGGCTCTGGTCGGCGCCAGCCCGCCCACGGTCGCCGCCGTCCCCGCATGGGTGCTGTTCGCGCTGGTTCTCTGGTTCGCGCCGGACCTGTCCCTGCGCGACGAGGCCCGCAAGCGGCGGGAGAGGATGCGCCACACCCTCGCCGGATTCGCCGACCTGGTCGTGGTCTCCCTCGCCGGTGGCGCCGGGGTGAACGGAGCCCTCTCCGACGCCGGCTCCGCCAGCGACGGTTGGGCGATGATCCGTGTCCGCGAGGCCCTGCGCGACGCGTCGCTGCGACGCGAACCGGCGTGGACGGCGCTGCGCGAACTCGGCGCGCGCTACGACACACCGGAGTTCGACGAACTCGCGGCCAGCCTCCAACTCGCGGGCGCCGACGGCGCGCGCATCCGTTCCTCACTCGCCGCCAAGGCCAGGACCCTGCGCACCCAGTTCCTGTCCGAGCTCGACGCGGACGCCCAGTCGGACACCGAACGGATGAGCCTGCCGGTGGTCCTGCTCTTCGCCGGCTTCCTCATCATGCTCGGCTACCCGGCCCTGAGCCACGTCCTCACCAGTCTGTGAACACACCGCACACATCCCCTGGAGACCTCCGATGAAAAACGTCGTCACCTTCGTCCGCATCGTTCTCGGCATCCACCGAGGCGACCCGGGCGATGACGGATACTCCACCGAGGCCGTCGTGGTCATCGCCCTCCTGGTGGCGATGGCCGTGACCGCGGTGGGGGTCATCGCGGCAGCCGTGTCGGACAAGGTCAACTCCATCTCCCTGGGCTGAGCGCATGCACTCCCCCGACGACGACCGGGGCAGCGCCGAACTCGCCGTCGCGACCCCGCTGCTCCTGCTGCTCGTCCTGTTCGTGGTGCAGGCGGCGATCTGGATGCACGGCGACCACGTGGCCGCCGCCATCGCCCGGCAGTCGGTCCAGGCCGTCCGCACCGTCGACGGTGCGGACGGCCAGGCCAACGCCGAGGCCATCGCCGCCGAACTCGGCGGCACGGTCCTGGTCGACCGCACCGTGTCCGTCGAACGCGGCCCGACCGAGGCCACGGCCGTGGTGGAGGCGCGGGTCCCGTCCCTGATCCCCGGGCTGACCTGGCCGGTACGGCACGAGCTGACCGTTCCGGTGGAGCGCTTCGTCCCCGCCGGAGGTGCGCCGTGATCCCGACCGGAGGCGGACCGCACCGTGGTGGCGCGGTGCCGCGCAGGGCCGACGACCGGGGCTCCGCCGCGGTCGAACTGACACTGCTCACGCCCTTGCTGTTGCTCTTCGCGATGCTGATGATCCTCGCGGGCAGGGTGGTGGGCGCGGGCGCCACGGCCGACGAGGTCGCCCACGCCGCCGCCCGCGCGGCGGCGCTCGAACGCCTGGTCCCGCAGGCCGAGGCCGCGGCGCGCCAGGTGACCGAGGCGAGCCTGGCCTCCGAGGGACTGACCTGCGCCGACCACACCCTGACCCTGGACCACGCCGGACTCAGTCCCGGAGGTTCGGTCACCGCGACGCTCGAATGCCATGTCGGACTGGGCGACCTCGCCGGGTTCGACGTGCCGAGCACCGTCACGATCTCGGGGACGTCGACCGTGGCCGTGGACACCTACCGGGGGCAACCGTGAAACGCGACCGACTCGGACCCGACGACGGCCAGGCGACCGCCTTCACCGTGGTCATGGTGTCGGCGTTCGTGTTCTGCCTCGGCCTGGTCCTGGACGGGGGCGGTCTGCTGCGCAGCCACACCCAGGCGATCGCGCTGGCCCAGGAGGCCGCGCGCGTGGGCACACAGCAGCTCGACTGGGCGGCCTACCGGGAGGGAGCGGACACGGTACGGCTGGACACCTCGGCCGCGGCGGCCGCCGCGGAGGGCTTCCTCGCCGAGTCCGGTGCCTCGGGAACCGTCACCGTGGACGGGGACACCGTGACCGTGACCACCCGGGTCGGCTACGACTTCGCCCTCCTGCCGCTGGGCTCGACCACGGTCGAGTCCACCGCGAGCGCCCGCCCGTACACAGAGCCCGCGCCCTAGATGTGGAGTTGAGGCGGCCATGTCACGTTTCCGCAAACCGAGTGCCCTCCTCCTGGCCGCGGCGGTCCTGCTCGGCGTCCCGTACGCGCTCCTGTGGCACCTGGAGTGGCCGCGGCTCGACCTGACCTGGGCGGGCACGCTCGTCCACCTCCGGGGTCTGAGTATCCCGCCCGGGGTGCCGACCGCGTTCCTGATCGTGCTGCTGTGGACGCTGTGGGGCCTGTACCTGGCCGGGATCGTGGTGGAGGCCCTCGCGCGACTGCGCGGAACGCCCGGACTGTTCCGTCCGCTGGGGCCGCTGCAGGCGGTCGCCGCGACGGCGGTCGGCGCGGCGGTCCTGACACCCACCTACGCGCTGGCGGACACCGTCCTGGAGGAGCCGGAGGAAGAGGAGGCGCCCGCGGACGAGGACGGGGCGCCGCCGCCCGTGCCCGTCGCCGACCAGGCACAGGCGGGACAGAGCGTCGAGCGGGAGCGCACGGTCGCTGGCTTCGCCACCGACTCGGCTGAGCTGACCGACGCGATGCGCGAGGACCTGGCCCCGGTGGTGGACCTGGTCCGCGAGCACGGTGATCCGGGCGGCCCCGTCCGGATCACCGGACACGCCGACCCCAGGGGCGAGGACGGGTACAACGTGGAACTGTCCCAACGGAGGGCGCGGGCGGTGGCCGACCACCTGGCCGCCGAACTCGGGGACGCGGCACCCGAGACGGTGGTGCGGGGCGTCGGATCGCAGGAGCCGCGCGAAGGGGACCACGCGGCGCAGCGCAGGGTGGAGCTGGCCTACGCGGTCAGAACCGACCCCGCACCGCCCGCACCCCCGGAGGCATCGGAGGCACCGGAGGCGGTCGAGACGGTGGAGCCCACCGACACGGCCGCACCAGCCGAGACTCCGGAGGCCGCTGACACCGCCGACACGGCCGCGTCGGCCGGGACGCCGGACACGGCTGAGCCCGCCGAGACGATCGAGCCCGCCGAGACGGTCCGGGTGGAGACGATGTCGGCGGCCAGCGACGCGGGATCGGCGTCCGAGGGTGCTGAGCGGGACCAGGGCGAGAACCGTGTCGTCGTCCTGGAGATCCCCGACGGAGCCGTCGGGCTCTCCTTCGCCTTCGCGGGCATCCTCGGTGGATACGTTCTGGGCAGGCGCGGTGTCCGGATTCCCGGTGTGGTGCTGTCGTTGCCGCGCCGCCTCCCCTCCGCCTCCCGGTCCGGGCCCCTGGCTCTTCCGCCCGCCGAGCCCCGCCCGACCCCCGGTGACGACATCGACGAGCGGGTCAGTGTGGAACTGGGCCACGTTCCGGGCATCGGCGTCACCGGCGAGGGGGCGGCGGGCGCCGCCCGCCGGTTGCTGCTCAACGCGCTCGACGACTCGGGCGAGCAGACCGCGCGTGTGGTGATCACCGAGGCCGACACCGCGCGGTTGATCGGGGAGAAGGGCCGTGACCTGCTCAGCAAGCACCCGTGTGAGCCCGTTCGGATGGTCGGCACGATGGAGCGGGCCCTGGAGGAACTCCAGCAGGAGCTGCACCAGCGGGCGGACGAGGCCCTGTGGATGGACGACCCGGCACCGCTCGTCCTGGTCACCGTGCCCGACACCCGGCACGAGACGGCGCTGTCCTCGCTCCTGCTGCACGGCCAGCACCGGGGCATCACCGCGGTGGTGCTCGGGCGGTGGCCGCTCGGGGGGAGCCTGACGGTCGCGGAGGACGGGCTCATCACCGAGGCCAGTACCCCGCTCGCCCCGCTCGCCCACCACTCGTGGCCGGGCTGCGACGCCGACCGGGTGACCGAGGCGATCCGTGCCTACCGGCACTCCGTACCCGTCGGGGGCGGGCCTCCCGTGGACGGGCCCGTCCACGGGAGGCCCGAGCGGTCGCAGGCCGGGCAGGCTGCGCAGGTCCCCGAGGCCGGGGAACCCGCGGAGGACGAGGCGCCCCGGAGGCCGGAGAAGGCCGGAAAGGCCCACAGGCCCGGGAAGCCGGGGAAGGCCGGGCCCGTCACCGACCCGACGGCCTCCTCCCCGTTCTGGGACATCGGCGAGGACGGGGAGGACGGCCCCGGGACGAACGCCTTCTGGTCGGAGGTCCTCGACAACGGCACCCCCGAACCGGTCGACGCGGCCGGGCCCGGTGCCTCCGGGGCGGCCGCGGGTAGGGACCCGGCTCCGGAGGAGGCGACGTCCCCGACGGGGTCCGTCGGTACGGGCGACCCCGAACAGGTTCCCGCGACCGGTTCCGTGCCCGGTCGGGCGCCGAAGCGCAGGACCGTCGCTGCCCGGGCGACGGCCGGACGCCGCGTCAGCCCGGGTCCGGCCGAACCGGGACCGGCCGCACCCGGCGCGGATCAGCCGCAACCGACCGCACCGGACACGCAGGGCGGCTCCCGGGAGCCGGACGGTGACGGGTCGGCGAACCGTCCGCTGCCCCGCAAGCCCAGGAAGGCGGGCCGGGGGCGGACCTGGCGCCCGAAGGAGAACGCCTGACGAGGCGACCCGTGTTCACGTACTCCGGGGCCGAGGCCGGGGCGGTGGCGCCGCCCCGCGCGTCACCGGTTCCGACCCCCGTTGTTGCGCACGTCCACGACGTCGAGGTCGACCCGGACCACGGGCAGTCCCAGCCGCTCCTCCACCAGCGCGCGCATGGTGCTCCGGGCCGCCTCCGCCGCTTCGGGGATGGGCTGGTCGAGCGCGACCCGTACCGCCGCCCGGATGAGGACGCCCCGGTCCGTCTGCTCGATCCGGCAGCGGCCGACGACCACGCCGGGCACGGTGTCGACCGCGGCCCGGAGAAGGGCCGCCACGGCGGACTCACGGACCTCGGTGCCGCCGGAGCCGGATCCGTCCAGGACGATGGTGCGCCCGGTGCGCCGCTCCGCGCGTACGGCGCGCATGACGTCGGAGAGCAGCCCGGGCGGAGCGGTCACCCGCTGCTCGCCGGACTGTCGCACCGCCGTGACGAGGGGCCGCAGCTCCTCGGCCTCCTCCCGGCAGTGCCGACACGTGGACTCGTGCTCGGTGAGCGCGCCGGAGACCAGGTGGCGCAGCAGGGCGTCCACCGTATTGGCGCAGGGTAGTCGGTCGTGGACGTCGGACGGGTCTACCGCCATGACTCAAGCGCCTCCACGAGATGGGTACGCGCGCGGTGTATACGTCCACGCACGGCGGTCGGGGTCGTATCGACGATCTCGGCTATCTCCTCATAACCCAATCCTTCCATTTCACGCAGAATCCAGCAGACACGCTGTGGGGGCGGCAATCCGGACAGTGCGTCGAGCAGCGCCTCCCGCAGACCTCCGGCGAACGCCTCCGCCGCCGGCCCGGGGGCCGTGGCCACGATCCGCTCGCCGTCCTCGATCGACGTCTCGGGTCTCCTGGAACGCAGGACGTTCAACGCGCGCCGCCCCACGATGCGGTTCAGCCAGGCGGCGAAGCTCTCGGGGTCGGTGAGCTCGGGCAGCTTGCGCCAGGCGGTGACCAGCGCCTCCTGGGCGGCGTCGCGGGCGTCCGCGGGCTCGCGCAGGATCCGCAGGGCGATGCGGTAGACGGTGTCCTGGTGTCGGCGCACGAGGATCTCGAACGCCCGGTCATCGCCGTCCTGGGCGCGCTCGACGAGCACGCCCTGCGGAAGTGCGCTCGCACCGTGCGTCGGTGATTGAGTGAACCCTCCGGTGCACATGCACAGTGAAACTACCCTATGTGTCCAATGTGTCGCTCAACGTTCTTGCTTTTCGCTCCCCTTCGCCAGCAGGAGTGAAGTAGATCACACGGAATCGACCGTGAGCCTCGCCCGCGTCCACGTGTCCTCCCACTGACGCACGACGCGACCGCGTCGGCGAGGACCCAAGGAGAAACGGCCGTGACCGCCAAGAACAGCCAGAGCACGCAGACCGCCGTCCCGGAGACGACCCCGGTCGAACAGGGCGGGAGGATGTCCGCCGTGGTCCGCACCGACCGCCCCAGGGGCGCGGCCGCGGCCCCCGGCCGCACCTCCATCGCCGACCACGTGGTCGCCAAGATCGCCGGTATGGCGGCACGGCGGGTCCGGGGCGTGCACCAGATGGGAGGCGGGGCCGCGCGCGCGTTCGACGCCGTGCGCGAACGCATCCCCGGCTCCGCGTCCACGAGCGCGGTGGCGCGCGGCGTCGCCGTCGAGGTGGGGGAGCGGCAGGCGGCGGTGGACATCAACCTCGTGGTCGAGTACGGGGTCTGCATACCCGACCTGGCGACCGTCGTCCGGCGCGACGTCGTCGCCGCGGTCGAGGGCATGGCGGGGCTGGAGGTCATCGAGGTCAACATCACGGTGGACGACATCCACCTGCCCGACGAGGGTGAGGCCGACGTCTCCGCCGCACCGAGGGTCCAGTGATGCGCGACCGCGCGGAGGGGCCCGTCGGCGGAACCGGGCCGCTGTGGCCCGTGGTCGGCCTGACCTTCGGCACGGTCCTCGGGCTGTCGGCGGCCTTCGGCGGGTTCGACGCCTTCCTGCTCGTACTGGTGCTCGGAGCGGGCGGGTTCCTGGGCGGGCGGGCCTATGAGGGCGACATCGACCTGGGCGCCCTGTTCACGGGGCGTGAGCGGTGGGAGCGGCGGTGAACGGCACGACCGGGGTCCTCCCCGCCGACCGCGCCGCGCCGCCGGCTCCACCCCCCGTCCGGGGTGCGACGGTCGTCTCCGACCGGGCCCTGGAACGCCTGGTGTGCGCGGCCGCCGCCGAGCACCCCCATGTCCGTCCGCTGGGCGGGTTCCCCGGAGCCCGCCGCGGCGGCGGTCCCACCGCCCGGGCCGAGGTGAGACGGAGCGGGACCCGCGTCGCCGTGCGCCTGCGGATCGCCCTCGTCTATCCGGTCCCTTTGGGGCGCACGTCGTCGGAGGTGCGCGGGCGCGTCACCCGGGCGGTGGAGCGCATGACCGGTCTCGTCGTCGACGGCGCCGACATCGACATCGTCCGACTCGTGCCCGAACCGCGGGCGCGTTGAACCCTCGCCCCCCTCACACGAAGGAGTCACACGTGACTCGTCTCCAGGAAGCGCCACCGCTCCCGCGGTGGGAGCCCGTTACGTCCCCGGCCCGGTCCCGGGCCGCGCAGAGTACCGCCCTGCGGGTCTTCAGGCCGCGGCGCTCGGTGCCCGCGATCGTCGCGGCCCTGTGCGTCGCGGGAACCGGGGGAGCGGTGGTGCTGCTCTCGATGGGCCGGCTCGGTGTCTCCACGCCGGTGCTCGGGCAACACGACCGTCTGCTCGGGGCGTCGGTGACTCCCTGGGAGTCACCGGAGGCGATGATCGCCTCCGCCTCGGCCGCCGCGCTCGGACTCGCCCTGATCGTGACCGCGCTCGTCCCCGGAGCCGGTACCCACAGTGCTCTGCGCACCGATGACCGCGACACGGTCGTGGGCCTGTCCGGGGGCGCCCTGCGCTCGCTGCTCGGCGGCGCCGTCCACGGGGTCGACGGTGTCCTCCGGGCCCGCGTACGCGTGGGGCGCCGCTCGGTGCGGATCACGGTGTACGCCCGCGGTCAGGGCGCCGACGGGCTGTCACGGCGGGTCGAGGCGGTCGTCGGCCGGCGACTGGACGAACTGGCTCCGCTCCGGTCCCCGCGTGTGGCCGTCCGGGTGCGGAGGGAGGAGTGAGCGTGCACGAGCGCGCGGGTGACCCGGGTCCCGGTCCCGGAGTGACCGCCAGCACGATCCGCGGATTCGCGCACCGGAGGGCTCGGCGGACCGCGCGCGGCAACCGCCTCGGTCTGGCCCTGGTGGGGTTCGCCGTCCTGTTCTGCGGGGCGTCGGGGCTGGTTCTGGGATGGACGGCCAGGGAGGGGAACGCGGTGGCCGGGCGACTCGCGGACCGCGGGGCGGCGGTGGCGGACCGGGCCCTGGCATGGCCCTGGGCCACGCACGCGGTGGCGTTGGCCGGGGTCGCCGTGACGCTGCTCGCCCTCCGCTGGCTGCTGGTCCAGGCGCGGAGGGACCGCCTGCGCTGGCTGCGGCCGGGCGGGGACCCCGCCGCCGGGCGCGCCGCCGTCGCCGCGGGTGCCGTGGGCACCGCCCTGGTGGACCGGATCCGTCGCGATCCGCGGGTGGTGCGGGGCCGGGCCCGGTTCACCGAGTGCGCGAGGCAGCCCCGGCTGTGGCTCGACCTGGAACTGACCGAGGACGCGGATCCCGCGGACGTGTGGCGCACCGTTCGTGAGGACGGTCTCATTCCGCTCCGCGCGTCCCTGGAACTGGAACGGCTTCCGTCCGTGCTCCGCGTGACCGTGTCGGGGCGTCGGTCGGATCGAAGGCTCGCCTGACCCTCGTGCCCCTCAGAGGGGGAGGGGACGGGTCAGGCGGAGGGGACGGGGGTGGTGCGGCCACCGGTGCTGGGGAGGCACTGGAGGCCCCGCCCCCGTCCGTGACGTCGAGGCTGCCGGTAACCTTCGCCGCGGGCCCGGGGCGTTCACCCCCCGACGTGCCCTCTCCGGTCGGCCCGGCGTCGCCAGTCGGCGGTGGGAATACCACGGCGGGTGCCGCTGTTCGGCATGATAGTTTCTGGCGAAACTACTTCTTTGGAAGAGAACTAGGAGCGGGTCATGCAGTTCGGAATCTTCTCGGTGAGCGACGTGACCACCGACCCGACCACCGGGCGCACGCCCACCGAGGCCGAGCGCGTCAAGGCCATGGTCACCATCGCCCTCAAGGCCGAGGAGGTGGGTCTGGACGTCTTCGCCACCGGTGAGCACCACAACCCGCCGTTCGTCGCCTCCTCGCCGACCACCATGCTCGGCTACGTCGCGGCCAGGACCGAGCGGCTCATCCTGTCCACGTCCACCACGCTGATCACCACGAACGACCCGGTCAAGATCGCCGAGGACTTCGCCATGCTCCAGCACTTGGCGGACGGGCGCGTGGACCTGATGATGGGCCGCGGCAACACCGGTCCCGTCTACCCGTGGTTCGGCCAGGACATCCGCCAGGGCATCCCGCTGGCGCTGGAGAACTACAACCTCCTGCACCGGCTGTGGCGGGAGGACGTCGTCGACTGGGAGGGCAGGTTCCGCACACCGTTGCAGGGCTTCACCTCGACCCCGCGTCCGTTGGACGGGGTCCCGCCGTTCGTGTGGCACGGCTCCATCCGCAGCCCGGAGATCGCCGAACAGGCCGCCTACTACGGTGACGGATTCTTCCACAACAACATCTTCTGGCCCGCCACCCACACCAAGAAGCTCATCGCGCTCTACCGCCGCCGATTCGAGCACTACGGGCACGGCAGCGCCGACCGGGCGATCGTGGGCCTGGGCGGTCAGGTGTTCATGCGCAGGAACTCCCAGGACGCCGTCCGCGAGTTCCGGCCCTACTTCGACAACGCGCCCGTCTACGGCGGCGGGCCCTCGCTGGAGGAGTTCACCCGTGAGACGCCGCTGACCGTCGGCAGCCCGCAGGAGGTCATCGACCGCACCCTCGGCTTCCGCGAGATGTTCGGCGACTACCAGCGCCAGCTCTTCCTCATGGACCACGCGGGCCTGCCGCTCAAGACCGTCCTGGAGCAGCTGGACATCCTCGGCGAGGAGGTCGTCCCCGTGCTGCGCAGGGAGTTCGCCTCCCGCCGGCCCGCCCACGTCCCCGACGCGCCCACCCACGCCTCCCTGCTGGCCGCCCGGCAGGAGGCCGACACCACCGCGGAGGCCGCCCGATGACCACGCGCTCGATCGTCACCGTCACCGCGGGGCTGAGCACCCCGTCCTCCACCCGCCTGCTCGCCGACCGGCTGATCGCCGCCACCGTGGAGGCACTGTCCGAGCGCGGGGTGCGGGCCGAGGCCACGACCGTGGAGCTGCGCGAGGTGGCCCACGACATCATGAACGCCATGACCACCCGGGTGCCCACCGGGCGGCTGCGGGAGATCCTGGACCGGTTGGCCGGCGCCGACGGCGTCATCGCGGTGACCCCGGTGTTCAACGCCTCCTACAGCGGGTTGTTCAAGTCCTTCTTCGACGTGGTCGAGCCGGAGTCCCTGGACGGCATGCCGGTGCTGGTCGGCGCGACGGGGGGCAGTCCGCGGCACTCCCTGGTGCTGGAGCACGCCCTGCGGCCGATGTTCGCCCACACCCGCTCGGTCGTGGCGCCGACCGGTGTCTACGCGGCCTCGGAGGACTGGGGTTCGGGCGAGGGCGGCGGCCGTGAGCTGACCGGGCGGATCCACCGCGCGGCCCGCCAGCTGGCGGGTCTGGCGGTGGACCGTGCCCCCGTGGGCAGGGACGGCTTCGAGGACCCGGTCTCCTTCGACGACCTGATGAGCGGCCTGGGCCGGTGAGGGGCGCACGCGGGGGCGAACGTTCCGGGTGGGCGGGTTCCGGCCCGCCCGGAACGCCTCCGTCCGTGTTCCGGGCGCCGTCCGGCGCGCCGGGACGTTGACGCGTGCCGGAAATCCGCGCTTTATGGGGTGTTTACACGAGGACTGTTGGTGACTACGCTCATGGGAGCGCTCCCGAAATATCGCACACCGGGCGGCGCGCACCGCGCGAGTCCCTTTCGCGAGGTTCGTCCGCCCAGTTGTGGGAGCGCTCCCACACAGTGTTCCCCCACAACACGGCGACAGCGCTCCCCACGACACGGCGCTCGTCCACGCCGACCACCGAGGTGGCCATGCCCCGTCCGCTTGCTCCCGTTCCCGACCGCGCGGGCCGCGCCCACCCGCCGTGCCCCGCTCGCGGACCACCCGCGCACGTGCTCGCGTGATCCCTGATGGACCTACCCCCCAACCATGAGGAAGCAGCAGATGAGCACTTTCCGACGTGTGCCGGACCCGGGCCCGGCGGCACGACGCGGCCTGGCCGCGATGACCGTCCTCCTCCTCGGCGGCGCACTGGCCGCCGTCACCCTTCCCACGACCGCCAGCGCCGCCACCCGGTGCGAGGTCGACTACCAGGTCACCAACGACTGGGGTTCGGGTTTCACCGCCAACGTGGAGATCGCCAACCTCGGCGACCCCGTCGACGGCTGGGAACTGGGCTGGGACTTCGACGGTGACCAGCGGGTCACCAACATCTGGAACGCGACGCACACCCAGTCCGGCCCGAGCGTGACCGCCGCCAACGTGGGTCACAACGCCGCCATCGGCGCCGGGGCCGGCGTCTCCTTCGGCTTCCAGGGCACCTACGGCGACGACAACCCGGTCCCCTCCGAGTTCACCCTCAACGGCACGGTGTGCCGGGGCGAGGTCGACCCGGATCCCACCGGGGAGCCCACGGACGAACCGACCGGGGAACCCACCGACGACCCCACCGACCCGGACCCGACGCCGGGTGAACGCGTCGACAACCCCTACGTCGGCGCCGACGTCTACGTCAACCCGATCTGGTCCGACAACGCCGCGGCCGAACCCGGCGGCGGGGCCGTCGCCGACGAGCCCACCGGTGTGTGGCTCGACCGGATCAGCGCCATCGAGGGCAACGACAGCCCCACCACCGGCGACTACGGCCTCCGCGACCACCTGGACGAGGCCCTGTCGCAGGCCGCCGGCGACCCCCTGGTCGTCCAGCTCGTCATCTACAACCTGCCCGGCCGGGACTGCGCCGCCCTGGCCTCCAACGGGGAACTCGGCCCCGACGAGATCGACCGCTACAAGAACGAGTACATCGACCCGATCGCCGACATCCTCGCCGACTACGAGGACACCGAGCTGCGCGTCGTGACCACGGTGGAGATCGACTCGCTGCCGAACCTGGTCACCAACGTCGGTTCCCGGCCCACGGCCACCCCCGAGTGCGACGAGATGCTGGCCAACGGCAACTACGTCGAAGGTGTGGGGTACGCCCTGTCCACCCTCGGCGCGATCGGCAACGTCTACAACTACGTGGACGCCGGGCACCACGGCTGGATCGGCTGGGACGACAACTTCACCGCCTCGGCGGAGGTCTTCCACGAGGCCGCCAACGCCGCCGGCGCCACCCCCGACGACGTGCACGGCTTCATCGCCAACACGGCCAACTACTCCGCCCTGGAGGAGCCCCACATCGACGTGGACGGGGTCATCGGCGGCGCTCTGGTCCGCCAGTCCGCCTGGGTGGACTGGAACCGCTACGCCGACGAGCTCTCCTTCGCCCAGGCGCTGCGCACGGAGCTGGTCGGTGTCGGGTTCGACGAGAACATCGGCATGCTCATCGACACCTCCCGCAACGGCTGGGGCGGCGACGGGCGTCCGACCGCGCCGAGTTCCTCCACCGACGTCGACACCTACGTGGACGAGAGCCGGATGGACCGGCGCATCCACATCGGCAACTGGTGCAACCAGGCCGGTGCCGGACTGGGCGAGCGTCCGCAGGCCGCTCCCGAGCCGGGGATCGACGCCTACGTCTGGATGAAGCCGCCGGGTGAGTCCGACGGCTCCAGCGAGGAGATCCCCAACGACGAGGGCAAGGGCTTCGACCGCATGTGCGACCCGACCTACGAGGGCAACCCGCGCAACGGCAACAGCATGAGCGGTGCCCTGCCCAACGCCCCGGTCTCCGGCCACTGGTTCCCCGAGCAGTTCCAGGAGCTGCTGGACAACGCCCACCCGTCCCTCGACTGACCGGTTCCCCCGTGTCGGGCCCCGACACGGGGCGGTGAACGGGGGGCGGCCGGTGCGGCCGCTCCCCGTTCACCCCGGCTTGCCGGGACAACGTTGTCTCGTTTCCTCCTCGGAAGGAGAACCATGAGAACCCCCCGAACATCGAGACTTCCCGTCGCCCTCGGGGCCGCCCTCGCCCTCGTCGCGGCGCTGGTGGTCCACGCGCTGCCCGCCCAGGCCGACACGGGTTTCCGTGTCCGGGACGGCCGACTGGTGGACGCCGCGGGCAACGACTTCGTCATCCGCGGTGTGAGCCACGCCCACACCTGGTACCCGCAGGAGACCGACTCCCTCGCCGACATCAAGTCCCTCGGCGCCAACGCGGTGCGCGTCGTCCTCAGCAGTGGCGACCGCTGGACCGAGAACGGCGTCGACGACGTGGCCGACGTGGTCGCGCAGTGCAGGGCCAACCGGCTGATCTGCGTGCTGGAGGTCCACGACACCACCGGTTACGGTGAGGACCGGGCCGCCGCCACCCTGGACCAGGCCGTCGACTACTGGCTGCGCGTGCGCGACGCCGTCGAGGGCGAGGAGGACCACGTCCTGGTCAACATCGGCAACGAGCCCTACGGCAACGACGAGGCGACCAACGCGGACTGGGCCTCGGACACCGGTGCCGCGATCAACCGCCTGCGCGGGGCCGGGTTCGACCACACGCTGGTCGTGGACGCCCCCAACTGGGGTCAGGACTGGCGCGGGACCATGCGGCAGGGCGCCCAGGGCGTCTTCGACTCCGACCCGGACGCCAACACCGTCTTCTCCGTCCACATGTACGGCGTGTACGAGCAGGAGGCGACCGTCGTGGACTACATGGAGTCCTTCACCGACGCCGGTCTGCCGCTGATCATCGGCGAGTTCGGCCACGACCACAGCGACGGCGACCCGGACGAGAACGCGGTCATGTACCACGCCCAACGCCTCGGACTGGGTTACTTCGGCTGGTCCTGGAGTGGTAACGGCGGCGGGGTGGAGTACCTGGACATGGTCGAGGACTTCGACCCCGCCCGGCTGACCGCGTGGGGCGACCGGATCTTCCACGGTCCCGACGGCATCGCCGAGACCGCCGAGGAGGCGCCGGTCTACGGGGGCGGCGGAGAGCCCACCGACCCGCCCACGGACGGGCCCACCGAACCGCCGGTCGACGGCGACTGCACGGCCGGGTACACGGTGCGACACGAGTGGCAGGGCGGCTTCCAGGCCCAGGTCACCGTCACCGCCGGAACCGACCTGGACGGTTGGACCGTGGAGTGGGAGCTCCCCGAGGGTGAGCAGATCGGACAGGTGTGGAACGCCGCCGTCTCCACCAGCGGTTCCCGGGTGACCGCGCTCGACGCCGGGTACAACGCCGTCCTGTCCGAGGGCGCGACCACCACCTTCGGCCTCACCGGAACCCGTCAGGGCCCCGCCTCGGTCCCCGAGTTGGCCTGCGGCGCCGGTTCCTGACCCGAGCCGCGACCGCCCCGGAACGGTGCTCCGGGGCGGCCCGGCCGTCCCCGAACACTGTTCGGTAGCGTGTGCGCATGAACTCAGCCAGCGTGTACACCAGCTGCCAGGACAGGCTTCTCGACCTGGCCGCCGAACTCACCGCCGACCAGCTCGCCACCACCGTTCCCGCCTGTCCCGCCTGGGATGTGCGCCAGACCTACGCCCACCTGGCCGGGATCAGCGTCGACGTCGCGTACAGGGAGCTGACCCCGCCCTCCGACGACGAGGCGACCGCCCGCCAGGTCGCCGAGCGCGCCGAGGACGACCTGCCCGCGATCTGCGCGGAGTGGCGCGAGGCCACGCCCGCCCTGCTGAAGGTCCTGGCCCGCGAGACCAGGGCGCGCTACGCCCTGCCCGCGCTCGACGTGTGGCACCACGAGAACGACCTGCGCGGAGCCCTGGGAGCGGCGCCCCAGACCGAGTACGCCGACCAGCTCGCCGACTTCGTCCTGCGCGGTCTCGGGCGCACCTGGGCCGAGGCCCTTCCCGGCGTGCGGGTGCTGGCCACCGACACCGGTCAGGAGTGGCGGCTGGGTGACGGGGACGATCTGGAGCTGCGGGCCGGCGCCTTCGAGCTCGCCCGGGCCGCGACCGGACGTCGCAGCGTCGCGCAGATCACCGCCATGGACTGGTCCGGCGACCCGTCGGCCGTGGCCGACCGCCTGCCGACCCTGCCCGCGCCGGAGCGGGACCTGGCCCTCTGACCGTCCGCCGCCCGAGGATGGGGAGCACCCGCTCCGGGCGGCCCGGTGGCGGCTCAGGGGCGGTAGGGCAGGCGGTCGAGTTCGCTGACCTCGCCCAGCGCGGACCACTCGTTGCGGCCCAGGCGCGCCAGCGGCCGCAGCCGGGTGACCTCCGGGTGGCCCTCGACCAGGACCTCCTCGGCCACGGCGGCGTGCACCACGCGGCCCAAGACCACCGTCGAGTCACCCAGGCGCACGGTCGAGTGCAGGACGCACTCCAGGGCCACGGGCGAGTCCGCCACGCGCGGCGGACGCACCGCCTTGCTCGCCTCCCGGGCGAGGCCGACCGCGTCGAACTCGCTGACCTCGGGCGGGTAGGCGGTGCCGGTCGCGTTCACCTGCTCCCGGAGTCCCTCCGGGGCGAGGTTGACCACGAACTCCCCGGTCGCCTCCGCGTTGCGCAGTGAGTCCTTGCGCCCCACCGACGTGAACTGCACGATCGCCGGATCGGTGCAGGCCACGGTGAAGAAGGAGTGCGGAGCCAGGTTGTCCACACCCGACTCGGAGGTGGTCGAGACCCACGCGATGGGCCGCGGCACCACCGTGGCGGTCAGCAGTCGGTAGAAGGCCCGACCGGGCAGGTCCTGGGGAGTCCATTCGATACGCATCGGGTTCCGAAATCTACCGCATGCCGGAGGTGCGAGGTGCCGGTCCACGTGGTAGATGTGCGTTCAGGACAACTACGGACAGTTGTCAAATAGATACTCAAAGGAGTGGATCATGCGCCGACCGTACTCCGCCGCCGGAGTCCTCGCCGCCGCGGCCGCCCTCGCCCTGGCCACCGCCGCGCCCGCCGCCGCGGCCAGGGGCGAGATCGTCTTCGTCACGCTGGACGGGGGATCCGTGCACCGCGCCAACCCCTCCGGCTGCGTCAGCGTTCCCGACAAGGTGGCGGGGGTGGTCAACTCGACCAACGCGCGGATCAAGGTCATGCAGGGCTCCTGTCACTCGACCGACGGGCGGGTGGTGGACGCGGGCGACGACGACGTCGTCTTCCCCTGGGAGAGATACGTCGTCGTGCTTTGACGCCGGAGGGGTGGTGCGTCGGAGGCGTCGGTTGAGGGTGGTGGTGGGCGACGTTGGGAGGGTGGTGCGCCGGAGGCGTCGGTTGAGGGTGGTGGTGGGCGACGTTGGGAGGGTGGTGCGCCGGA
>NZ_JBVMUY010000023.1:0-140570 GCF_055632325.1 Nocardiopsis sp. KDC1DS13DA1 | reverse complement strand
GGAGGGTGGTGCGCCGGAGGCGTCCGTTGAGGGTGGTGGTGGGCGACGGGTGGGCATAGTGACCCCATGGAACTGGTCACCGCCGACGACGTCCGCGCCGCCGCCGCACGGGTGGAGGGCCGCGTCGTGCGCACGCCTTTGACGGTCGGCCCCGACGGGGGGCCGCCGTTCCTCGTCAAACCGGAGAGCCTCCAGCCGACCGGAGCGTTCAAACTGCGCGGGGCCACCAACGCGGTCGCGCTCCTCACCCCCTCCGAGTGCGCCGCGGGGGTGGTGACGCACTCCTCCGGCAACCACGGCCTGGCCCTGGCCCATGCCGCCCGGGACCGGGGCGTGGCGTGCACGGTGGTGGTCCCCGAGGGGGCGCCCGCGGTGAAGGTGGAGCGCATGCGCGCGTGCGGGGCCCGCGTGGTCACGGTGCCCCCGGGCCAGCGGTCGTCCACCGCGCGGGCACTGGCCGACGATGAGGGGATGGTCCTGGTTCCGCCGTTCGACGACCGGCGCGTGATCGCCGGTCAGGGCACCGTGGGCCTGGAGATCCTGGAGCAGTCGCCGGAGGTGACCACGATCGTGGTGCCGTTGGGCGGGGGAGGGCTGGCCTCCGGGGTGGCCACGGCGGCGATGACCGTGCGGCCCCGCCCGGTCCGGGTGGTGGGCGTGGAGCCGGAGTTGGCCGCGGACGCCGCCGAGAGCCTGCGTCTGGGCCGCCGGGTGGCGTGGTCACCCGAGCGCACCTGTCGGACCATGGCCGACGGGGTGCGGGTGTGTCTGTCCGACCTCACCTTCGCCCACCTGGTGGCGCGGCTGTCGGACGTGGTGACGGTCACCGAGGACGAGATCACCCGCGCGGTGGCCGCCCTCGCGTACGGGTCGCGCCTGGTGGCCGAGCCCAGCGGCGCCCTGGCCGCCGCCGCGGTCATGGCGGGCCGGGTCCCCACGGAGCCGGGTCGACCCGGCTCGACGGTCGCGGTGCTCTCGGGCGGCAACGTCGATCCGGGTCTCTTCGCCCGCCTGGTGGCCCCGAGGGGGCGCGCCACCGCTCCCGGGAACTGACCACCTCCCGGGGCGGTGCGCCTGCCCGCCGCGCGGTCAGCGGGCGGCCGGGTGACCGTTGTGCCGTGCCGGATCGGCGGTCTCACCGCCGCGGCGATCCGCCGCGGCTCGGTCCTCGCGCCGGCGCAGCGCCATGTCGGAGATGATCGCCAGTCCGAGGGCCAGGACGAAGGCGGTGCCGATCAGCACGGACCACAGGGCGGTGCCGAAGGAGGCGGGATCGGTCATGGGGGCTCCCGGGGGGTCGTCTGTCCTTCCCCAAAGCGTAATACCCGTTTACTTTTGAACCTACTGTTAGCGGGAGTGAACTGGGTCATAGCCAGGGGATGGATCTGTGCCCCGAAAGCCACTGGCATCACCGCGTGTCACGGGTGTACTCCGGTGTGCAGACCCGAAAACTGGTTCAGGTCATGTCCTCCGACCCTCAGGAGAACCCCATGCGGCAGAAGTGCACCGTCCTGCGTGACACGGGAAGTCCGTCGACCACCGGCCCCTTCGACCTCGGCGGCCTCAGGCGCCCTTCGGCGCTCGCCGCGACCGTCGAGGCCGCCGGTGAGCCGGTCGTCGAGGTCCTGGAGATGGACAAGCACGACCTCGACGACGCCGCGCGCGATCCACGGGTCCGCGCGGTCGCCCCCGTCATGCCCACCCTCCTCATCGAACCCGCCCCCCACGACACCGAGGCCGGCACCACCGTTGACGACACCCGCACCTGGGGCGTGGCCGCAGTGGGCGCCGACGCCTCCGCGGCCACCGGCGCCGGGGTGACCGTGGCCGTCCTGGACACCGGTATCGACGCCGAGCACCCGGCGTTCACCGGCGTCGACCTGGTGCAGCGCGACTTCACCGGCTCCGGGGTCGGTGACCGCCAGGGACACGGCACCCACGTGGCGGGCACGGTCTTCGGCCGCGACGTCGACGGCACCCGCATCGGAGTGGCCCGCGGAGTGGAGCGCGGCCTCGTCGGCAAGGTCCTCGACGACCGGGGCCGGGGCGACTCCGAGATGCTGCTCCAGGGCATCCAGTGGGCCGCCGACCAGGGCGCCCACGTGGTGTCCATGTCCCTGGGCTACGACTTCCCCGGCCTGGTGTCCGACCTCGTCGACCGGGGGTGGCCCGCCGATCTGGCCACCTCCTCGGCGCTGGA
The DNA here is from genome assembly GCF_055632325.1 of Nocardiopsis sp. KDC1DS13DA1. NCBI lineage: Bacteria > Bacillati > Actinomycetota > Actinomycetes > Streptosporangiales > Nocardiopsidaceae > Nocardiopsis > Nocardiopsis sp. KDC1DS13DA1. Next base: position 138,370 of record NZ_JBVMUY010000023.1, on the reverse strand, counting down.
GGCCTACCGCGCCAACCTGCGGATGTTCGACTCCCTGCTGGACCTGTTGCGGGCCCGCGCGGCGTTCGGGAAGGGGACCGTGGTGGTGGCCGCCGCGGGCAACGAGAGCCGCCGCGAGGTGCACCCCGACTACGAGATCGCCGTCTCCCTCCCGGCCGCCGCCGAGGGCGTGGTGTCGGTGGGGGCGCTCGGCCAGGGCGACTCCGGACTGACCATCGCCCCCTTCTCCAACACGTTCCCGCAGATCAGCGCGCCAGGTGTCGGTGTGTTGTCGGCCAAGGCGGGCGGTGGCCTGGTCGCCTTCAACGGCACCAGCATGGCCTGCCCGCACGTGGCGGGGGTGGCCGCCCTGTGGTGGGAGCGCGTCCTGGCCGACTCCGCCCCGCACGCGGCCACGACCGTGACCTCGCGCCTGCTCGCCCACGCCGACGCCGGAGCGATCGACCCCGGGGTGGCCGCCGCCGACCGCGGGGTGGGCATCGTCCGCGCGCCCTAGGGGCGGACACGTGTCGGGGCCGGGCGGACGGAGACCGTCCGCCCGGCCCCGACCGGACCGGGAACCGCGCCTAGAGGATGGCGCCGGGGCGGTAGGCGGCCGCCTCGGGGTGCTCCTCGGTGATCTCGATGACGCGCTCCACGACCGCCGCGACCTGGTCCTCGGCCGCGCCGGTGAACGTGATCCGGCTGCCCAGCAGCGCGTCCAGCTCCGCCCGGTCCAGCGGGAACCGCTCGTCCTCGCCCAGCCGGTCGAGCAGGCGGTTGCCCGTGCCCTCCTGGCGCATCGCCAGCGCGGAGGCGACCGCGTGCTCCTTGATCAGCTCGTGCGCGGTCTCCCGGCCCACGCCCGCGCGCACGGCCGCCATGAGCATCTTGGTCGTGGCCAGGAACGGCAGGTAGCGGTCGAGCTCGGCGGAGATCACCGCGGGGAAGGCGCCGAACTCGTCGAGCACCGTCAGCATGGTCTCGACCAGCCCGTCGAAGGCGAAGAACGCGTCCGGCAGCGCCACGCGGCGCACGACCGAGCACGACACGTCGCCCTCGTTCCACTGGTCACCGGCCAGCTCGCCGGCCATGGACGCGTAGCCGCGCAGGATCACGGCCAGCCCGTTCACCCGCTCGCACGAGCGCGTGTTCATCTTGTGCGGCATCGCCGAGGAGCCGACCTGGCCCTCCGCGAACCCCTCGGTCACCAGCTCGTGCCCGGCCATCAGGCGCACGGTCTTGGCCAGCGACGAGGGCCCCGCCGCCAGCTGCACCAGCGCGGTGAGCACCTCGAAGTCGAGCGAGCGCGGGTAGACCTGGCCGACGCTGGTCAGGCGGTGCTCGAACCCCAGGTGCGTGGCGACCTCGTCCTCCAGCGACCGCAGCGCGTCGCGGTCCCCGCCCAGCAGGTCCAGCATGTCCTGGGCGGTGCCGACCGGGCCCTTGATCCCGCGCAGCGGGTAGCGGGCGATCAGCTCCTCCAGCCGCCCGTGGGCGACCAGCACCTCGTCGGCGATCGACGCGAACCGCTTGCCGAGCGTGGTGGCCTGGGCGGCCACGTTGTGCGACCGCCCCGCCATCACCGTGCCGCCGTACCGGGCCGCCAACTCGCCGAGCCGCGCCAGCAGCGCCACCGTGCGGTCGCGCACCAGCAGCAGGCTGTCGCGCACCTGGAGCTGCTCGACGTTCTCGGTGAGGTCGCGCGAGGTCATGCCCTTGTGGACGTGCTCGTGGCCCGCCAGGGCGTTGAACTCCTCGATCCGCGCCTTCACGTCGTGCCGGGTGACCCGCTCGCGTTCGGCGATGGAGGCCAGGTCCACCTGGTCCAGGACCTTCTCGTAGTCGGCCACGACACCGTCGGGCACGTCGACGCCCAGGCGCGCCTGCGCGCGCAGGACGGCCAGCCACAGCCGCCGCTCGGCGACCACCTTGTACTCGGGGGACCACAGCCGGGCCAGCTCCGCGGACGCGTACCGGGCGGCCAGGACATCGGGGATCAGAGGTTTCGCGCTCACGTCGTCCCACCCTACAGTCCTGAACTGCGGAGTCCGTGCCCGGTCCGACGCTCGCGGGGTAGGGCTGGACCCACCGCGGAGGGTGGGGCGCGACCGGTTCCTCCCCACCCGCCCCTGCTCCTAGCTTGGGCACATGACAACGCTCGACACGCGGTCGGCGCGGCCGGGGAGCCTCGCCCAGGCCATGGCCCGTCCACGTTTCCTCCTCACGGTCTGGCCCTGGCGGGCGCTGCTCCACTCGATGACCACCGCGGTCGTCGGCCTGGTCGTGGCGGTGGTCGCACTTCCCCTCTACCTCCCCTGGACCCTGGCCCTGAGCGCGGTGGTCCCGGAGTGGGGCGCCGTCCGGATCGGGGCGCCCGCCGTCGCGGCGCTTCTCGTGGGTGTGGTGATGATCGCGGTCTTCGCGCCCCTGCTCGCCCTTCCCCTGGGCGCCCTGGAGCGCCGCCGTCTCTCGCTCGTCTCCGGGGGCCGGGGCGGTGGCGGCCACCGGCTGCCGCCGCCGGGCCTGTGGGGGTGGGTCCGGACGCGGTACACCGAGGGCGCCACCTGGCGGACGGTCGCCTACATGTTCCTCCTGATGCCGATCAGTGTGCTCGTCGTGAACGTCGTGGGCGGACTGGCCCTCATGGGAGCGGTGATGGCGGTCGCCCCGTTGCTGGTCCGGGACGCCGTCGGCACGCAGATCTCCCTGGGTTTCCACACCGTCACCACCGTCGAACAGGCCGTTCCCTTCGCCGTCGCCAGCCCCCTGGTCCTCGTGGCGCTGCTCTACGCCTCCGGGATCCTCGCCCAGGGGCACGCGGCCATCGCCAGAGCCCTGCTGTTCGGTCCGCCCAAGGAGAAGCTGCGTGCCGAGCTGAGCCAGGTCACCGAGTCCCGGGCCCGCCTGGTCAACGCCTTCGAGTACGAGCGCCGACGCATCGAACGCGACCTGCACGACGGAGCCCAGCAGCGGCTCGTCGCCCTGTCCGTGGACCTCGGGATGGCCCGACTCGACCTGGCGGAGTCCTCCGAGGCCGACCGGCGCGTCGCCGCAGCCCAGACCAAGGCCAACGAGCTCATCGACGAGCTGCGTGAACTCGTGCGCGGTATCCACCCCCGGGTGCTCACCGACCGCGGGCTGCCCGCCGCGCTGGCCGAACTCGCCGACCACTGCCCGGTCCCGACCCGCGTGGACACCGAGATCCCCGGCCGACCGCCCGCCCACGTGGAGGGGACCGCCTACTTCGTCGTCGCCGAGGCGCTCACCAACGTCGCCAAGCACACCGAGGCCAACGCCGTCACCGTGCACGCGGGCACGGTCCCCGGTAAGGACGCGGCCCCGGACACGCTCGTGGTCGAGGTCACGGACTTCGGTCCCGGCGGCGCCGACCCCTCCCGGGGCACCGGGTTGACCGGCCTCCGGGACCGGGTCGCGGTCATGGGCGGCACAATGTCCCTGTCCAGCCCCGTCGGGGGACCGACACACATCAGAGTGGAGCTGCCGTGCGGCCCGATTCCGCCGACCCCGGGTCCGTGACCCCCGTGCCGACCGTCCTGGCCGAGGACGGGGTGCTCCTCAGGGAGGGGCTGGCGGGGGTCCTGGAACGGTTCGGGTTCCCCGTCGTGGCCGCGGTGGGGGACGGGGAGGCCCTGGTCGGGGCGGTCGCCGAACACCGGCCCGGCCTCGTGGTCACCGACATCCGGATGCCCCCCGACCTCACCGACGAGGGGCTGCGCGCCGCCGTGGCCCTGCGCCGCCGCGACCCGGGGCTGGCCGTCGTGGCGCTGAGCCAGTACGTCGAGCTGAGCTACGCCGCCGACCTGCTCGACTCCGGGAACGGCCGCGGGGTCGGGTACCTCCTCAAACAGCGGGTGGGTGACGTGCGCGAGTTCGCGTCGGTGCTGCGCCGGGTGGTGGGGGGCGCCACCGTCGTCGACCCCGAGGTGGTCCGCCAGCTGCTGCGCCGCAGCGCCGATCCGCTGGACCGGCTCACCCCGCGGGAACGGCAGGTGCTGGGGCTGATGGCCGAGGGGCACTCCAACGCCGCGATCGCCCGGCGGCTGACCGTCAGCGACGCGGCCGTGGGCAAGCACATCGGCAACATCCTCGCCAAGCTCGACCTGCCCCCGGACGACGGGGTGCACCGCCGCGTCCGCGCCGTCCTGGCCTACCTCCGGGGCCGGGGCGACTGAGGGCGCCGCACCGGGGCGGCGCCGACCGGGTACGACCGGGACTCCGGGGCGCTTCGGCCACCCATCCGAACGGCGAGCGAACCGGGACGTATCGTGGGAGCCGAGCCCGCCACGCGGTGCGGACCCCCGCGGCCCCTGGAGGAGACCGGATGCAGCCGACCGTCGCCGCCCCGGAGAGCGTCACCTGGAAGATCCACCTGGACCGCTCCATGTGGGTGGCGGGCGTCCGCGCGCTCATGCTCCAGGCCCTGCACCCGGTGGCGATGCAGGGCGTGTGGCAACGCTCCGACTTCCGCGTCGACCCCACCGGGCGGCTGCTGCGCACCGCGCACTTCGTCGCGGTCACGACCTACGGCAGCCCCGACGAGGCCGAGGAGCTCGGCGCGCGCATCCGGCGGGTACACCGCGCACTGCGGTTCACCGACCCCGCCACCGGCCGACGCCACCGCGTCGACCAGCACGACCTGCTCGTGTGGGTGCACTGCGCCGAGGTCTCCTCCTACCTGGAGACCACCCACCGGGCCGGTGTGCCGCTGACCGCGGCCGAGATGGACCGCTACGTCGACGAGCGGGCCCGCGCCGCCGTCCACGTCGGACTGGAACCGGGCGACGTGCCGCGCAGCGTGTCCGAACTGCGCCGCTACCTCGCCGCCGTGCGGCCGGAGCTGCGGGTCACACCCGAGGCCCGCCAGGCGGTGCGGTTCCTGCTGTGGCCCGCGGTTCCCGACCACCTGTCCTGGCTGGCCCCGCTCAAACCCCTGTGGTTCCCGGTGGGCGCGCTGGCCTACGCCACCCTGCCCGCGTGGGCGCGGCGGGCCTACGGCGTCCTTCCTGAGGCCCCCGGCACGCGGTCGGCGGCCACCGCCGCGCTGCGCGCCCTGCGCGGGGGCCTCAACCTGGTCCCGGAGCGCTACTACAACCTCGTCTTCGACGAGGCCACCGTGCGCAGCGCCGAGGCCGCCCGGGAGCGCCTCCTGGCCGCCGGGTACCGGGTCGAGAACGGGTTCCGGGCGCTGCGGGCGCGTACCCTCTTCACGTCGCCGGTTCCGGAGCCCCGCGCCCCGGTCTGACCGGCGTCCAGGCACGTGAGGAGGACGAGGGTGACACACGCCCAGGGCACGGGTGCCCAGACGGGGGGCGCGGCGGAGGCCGGGCCGCGAGACGGCGTCCGGATCGCGCGGGTCCACCACGACGACCCGCGCGTGGCCGGGCTGCTCGCCGGGCTCCTGGAGGAGTACACCGAGCGCTACGGTGCGGACAACGCCGCCCGGGAACTGGAGCGCTATCCGGTGACGGAGTTCGCGGCCCCGCACGGCCGCCTGGTCCTGGCCGACCTCGGCGGTGAGATCGTGGCCGGGGGAGCGGTGCGCCCGTACAAGGAGGGGCGCGCGGCCCAGACCGGGACCGCCGAGTTCAAGCGCGTGTGGACCTCGCACCGGCACCGCCGCCGGGGGCTGGCCCTCAGGGTCATGACCGCCCTGGAGGAGGCCGCGCGCGACCTCGACTACACCCGCGTGGTGCTGTTCACCGGCCCCTCCCAGCCCGAGGCGCTGGCCCTGTACGACCGGATCGGCTACCGCCGCCTGGGCCGGGGCGAGGTCGACGAGTTCCCGCACCCCGACGCGATCGGCTTCACCCGCGACCTGGCCTCCTGACCGCGCGGGTCACGGCTGGTCCGGAGGGGGCGTCCCGTCCGGCGGCGCCATCCCGTCCGGGGGCGTGGCACCGCCGGGAGGCGCCATCCCGTCCGGAGCTCCCCCGCCGGGAGTGCCCCCGCCTCCGCCGCCCGGGGACTCCTCCGGGGTGACCCCCACGGCCACGGTCAGGGTGTACCCGTCCTCGGGTGCGCCCTCGGCCACCGGGACCGGGGTCACGACCATGCTGTCGGGTTCGCCCTCGACCGACTGCGCTTCCCGGTACACCTGGTCGTCCTCGACCCGGGTGAGCTCCAGGACGTGCTCGGAGTAGGGCTCGCGCTCGGCGACCTCGGCGCAGAAGCCGTCGGAGAACAGCAGTTGGCCGGTGTGCACGGTGGTGCCGCCCTCGTAGGTGGTGTCGATCTCCCCCCGGGTGTGCACCTTGAGGTGGATGTGCGTGACACGCGGGCTGTACCATCCCGGAACGATCGTGCGGAAGCGTGCGGTGCCCTCCTCGTCCACCGGCTGGACACCGCGCAGGTAGGAGTCCTCGTTCCCCTCGCCGTCCTCCGCGGGGACCTCACCGCCGGGACCGGCCTCGGTGTAGCCCGAGTAGTACCCCCACGCGTCGCAGTGCCAGATCTCCACCGCGACGTTCTCCTCGGCCAGCGGGGCGCAGCCGTTGGCGTGGTCGACCACGGTGATCGCCAGTTCCAGCGGGAACCCCTGCTTGCCCTCGGTGATGTCCTCGCGGACCAGCTGTCCGTCCAGGTAGTAGGGCCCCTCGGTCACCTCGGGGCTCAGCACGCAGACCTGCTCCCCCGTCGCGGGTGAGGGGGACGCCGTGGTCGTGCCCGAACCGCTGTCGCCCGCCGTCGCGCATCCGGCCAGCGCCGTGGCCGCCAGCGCGGCTCCGCCGCCGGCCGCGATCGCCTGCCGCCGCCCCGGGACCGGCCCCGTCGTCGGTGTCTCGCCCATACGATCCGTCCCGTCGTCGTGCGGTCACTTCCGGTGAGCAACTCCGTGGTCCGCACGTTATGCGGGACACCTGGGAGAAGTGTGTGAACGGTGTTCGAGAGCCGTGGGTACCGGGCGGCGTCCGCGCCGGGTCGGCGCTCCCACCTGGTCCGGCGTTATGGGGGCCGCTATGTCCGTGGAGCGGACGGGCCGACGGCGCCGCCGTACGATGGGTCACACGGGCCGCCGGGAGCGGCCGAGACCCACGCGACCGACGAGGAGAGCCACGACGTGAGCGACCAGCAGCGCCCCGAAGCCGAGAAGGACACCTTCGTGTTCACTCCACGCAAGAACGGCCAGGCGCAGTCGGTCTCCGACGAGCTCGCCGCGTGGATGAGCACGGGGTGGGCCGACACCGAGCGGCGCGACCTGGAGCCCATCGAGCAGGCCGAGCACACCGCCCGCCGCCGTGCCGCGCTCAGCGCCGCCTTCCCCGGTGAGCGCCTGGTGGTGCCCGCCGGCCAGCTCCTCACCCGGTCCAACGACACCGAGTACCCCTTCCGCGCGGCGACCGACTACGCGTACCTGACCGGAGACACCTCCGACGGCGGCTGCCTGGTGCTGACCCCGCGCCCGGACGGCGGCCACGACGCGGTGCTCTACCTCAAGCCGCGCTCCGACCGCGACAACGGCGAGTTCTGGCTCGGCGGGTACGGCGAACTGTGGACCGGCCGTCGCAACAGCCTGGACGAGGCCGCCGACCTGCTGGGTGTGGCCACCGCCGACGTGCGCACCCTGCCCGGCTCCCTGCGCGCCGACGCCGTGGCCACCCGCATCGTGCGCGGCCACGACGCCGAGCTGGACGCGGTCGTGGACGGCCTGCGCGCCGACGCCGACGACGAGGCCCGCGCCAAGTCGGCCACGCTCGACGAGGACCTGGGCGTGGCGCTGGCCGACCACCGCCTGGTCAAGGACGAGTGGGAGGTCGCCCAGCTCCAGCTGGCCGTGGACGCCACCGTGCGCGGCTTCAACGACGTCGTCACGGCGCTCCCGCAGGCCAAGGACACCTCCGAGCGCTACGTCGAGGGCACGTTCTTCCTGCGCGCCCGCGTGGAGGGCAACGACGTCGGCTACGGCACCATCGCCGCCTCCGGCCCCAACGCCACCACCCTGCACTGGACCCGCAACGACGGCCCCGTCCGCGACGGCGAGCTGCTGCTGCTGGACGCCGGTGTGGAGACCACCACCCTGTACACGGCCGACGTCACCCGCACCATGCCGGTGTCGGGCACGTTCACCGACCTCCAGCGCAAGGTGTACGACCTGGTGTACGCCGCCCAGGAGGCCGGGATCGCCGCCGTGGCGCCGGGACGCCCGTTCACCGACTTCCACGAGGCCTCCCAGCGCGTGCTGGCCGAGGGCCTGATCGAGTGGGGTCTGCTGGAGGGACCGGTCGACCGCGTCCTGGAACTGGGCCTCCAGCGCCGGTACACCCTGCACGGCACCGGCCACATGCTCGGCCTGGACGTGCACGACTGCGCGGTCTCCCGCCAGGAGGTCCACCTGTACGGCGACCTGAAGCCGGGCATGGTGCTCACCGTCGAGCCGGGCCTGTACTTCCAGCCCGACGACCTCACCGTGCCGGAGGAGTACCGGGGCGTCGGCGTGCGGATCGAGGACGACGTGCTGGTCACCGAGGACGGCCGCCGCGTGATGTCGGAGGGCCTGCCGCGCGCGTCCGCCGACGTCGAGGCGTGGCTGGCCGAGCGCATGCCGCGCTAGCTCTGCTTGTTCTGGGCCTCCGTCGCGCGATGACGGAACCCCGCGTGTCCGGGCCGTCTCCCCGTGGGGGAGGCGGCCCGCCGCCGTCGGGACACGGTACGCCGTGATCCGACGGAGGGTGGGCGGGGACATGGTGCGCGTGGTCCGGCTGCGGGACCGGGGCCCGGCCGGGCGGGGAGGCCGTGTGCCCGGCCGAGCCGCCCGGCCGCCGCCCGGCGCGAACGTCACGGGCCGGGACCGCCCCAGCCGCCGGTGAGCAGGTGGAACACCAGGTACGGGACGGCGATCAGCGGCGTCCACGCCAGCCACGGACCCGGACTCCGCCTTCGCATCAGCGGGATGAGGACGTTGATGAGAAGCGCCAGCAGCATGAGGGCGCTCCCGAAGACGGCGAGCCCGGACATGACGACGGGATAGTGGTCGAGCGTGGTGTAGTTGCAGTTCTCCATGCCGGGGGCGCCCATCTGCTCGACGCTCCGACAGTCCATCGGCAGCAGGTAGGTCACCAGCCAGAACACGCAGAACGAGGGAATCAGGGCGAAGACGCCCAGACACAGGTTGGCGACGACGGGTTTCCACGTGGGCGTGGGTGCGCTGGACACGGCTCTCCGGGGGTGGGGGAACGGGCTGTGACGAGGACGCGCGGGAGCCGTCCGGCGTTGACCGCGGTGCTCGGCCCGCGTGTGCGTGTTCGGTTGCGGGTTCGTGAAGGAACGCACTGACCTGTGGTTTTTCCGTGTGTCCTGTGCTGTGGTGAGGAGCATGAGGACGGACCGGGTTCGGCATCCCCTCTTCGCCCGCTTCTACACCTGGATGGCCGGGGCGATGGACGACGCCGGTCTGGTCGACCACCGCCGCGCGCTGGTGTCCGGGCTCCACGGGCGGGTCCTGGAGGTCGGTGCGGGCCACGGTCCCAACTTTCCCCACTACCCGCGCACCGTCGACCACCTCACCGCCGTGGAACCCGAACCCCACCTGCGCCGCACCGCCCGGGAACGGATCACGGCGGCGCCCGTCCCGGTCACCGTCGTGGACGGCCGCGCCGAGGGGCTTCCCTTCGGGGCGGCCCGGTTCGACGCCGCCGTCGTGGCGCTCGTCCTGTGCTCGGTCGCCGACCAGGGCACCGCCCTGCGCGAGATCCACCGCGTGCTGGTCCCCGGCGGTCGGCTGCGGTTCCTCGAACACGTGCGTGCCGACACCGCCCGGATGCGCCGGACCCAGCGGTGGATCGACGCGACCCTCGGCCCGCGCCTGCTCGGCGGCTGCCACTGCGGGCGGGACACGCTCACCGCGATCGAGCGCGCCGGGTTCACCCTGACCGTCCTGGACGCCTTCCTCTTCCCCGAGGCCCGCACCCCGCACTCCTTCCACGTGCGCGGCGAGGCGACCCGGTCCTGACCCGGGCGCCCGCGTGGCGCCCGCCCTCGGGACCGGGTCGTGACCGCCGCTCCGGGCCTTCGCCCACGCGGGTCAGCCCGCCGCGGACGCCTCCGCGAACGCGGCGCGCAGCCGCACGACCTCGGCCGGGTCCCACCCCGGCCCGGGGACGCTGGAGACCAGCATCCGCGTGTAGGGGTGCTCGGGCCGTCGCAGGACGTCGTCGGCGGCCCCGCGCTCCACGACCGCCCCCCTGTACATGACCAGGACGTCGTCGGCGATCTGGCGGATGACGGCCAGGTCGTGCGAGACGAACAGGAGTGCCACCCCCGACTCGCGCCGGATCCGCGCCAGCAGCCGCAGGATCTGCGCCTGGACGGACACGTCCAGGGCGGCCACGGCCTCGTCCAGGACCAGGACGGAGGGGTCGGCGGCCAGGGCGCGGGCGATCGCGAGCCGCTGGCGCTGCCCTCCGCTGAGCTGGTGCGGTCGGGCACCGGCCTCGCGGTCGCCCAGGCCCACCTGGCCGAGCAGTTCGGCGGCGCGTGCGGCGGCCTCCTCCCGGCCCGCGCCGTGCAGCCGCAGCACGTGGCGCACACACCGCTCGGCGGTGAGCCTGGGGTCGAGCGATCCCAGCGGGTCCTGGAAGACGAGCTGGATCTCCCGGGCACGGCGCAACCGGGCCGCGCGTCCGCGTTCGACCGCCGCGCGCGACCGCCCTTCGACCCGCACCCGCCCGGAGTCGGGCCGGGTGAGACCGGCCAGGATCCGGGCGACGGTGCTCTTGCCCGACCCGGACTCGCCCACCACGCCCAGGGAGCCCCCGGCCGCCAGGGTGAAGGACACGTCGTCCACGGCCACCAGGTCCGGTTCGCCGTGGCCCAGGGGGAAGGTCCTGCGCAGGCCCTCCACACTCAGCGCCGGGTGGTCGGTGGTCATCGTGTCTCCTCCTGGCGAACGTCGTCGGCCACAGCGGTGTCCGTGCCGAGGTCGGCCCGGCGGCAGGCCACATGGCCGTCCGGCAGCGGTCGGCGTTCGGGCCGCCAGGTCGCGCACGCGTCGTCGGCCTCGGCGCAGCGCGGTGCGAAGGGGCAGCCGGTGAAGGCCGTGGCCAGCGACGGCGGGGCCCCGGGAACGGGCTCGGGCTCCCGGTCGGAGTCCAGCCCGGGAACGCACGCCAGCAGGCCGCGGGTGTAGGGGTGGCGGGGGTCGGCGAACAGCGCTGCGGCCGTGCGCTCCTCCACCACGCGCCCCGCGTACATCACGTACACGCGGTCGCAGTAGGCGGCGGCCAGGTGCAGGTCGTGGGTGATGAACAGGACCCCGATGTCGCGCTCGCCGCGCAGGTCGCGCAGGAGCCAGAGCACCTCGGCCTGGGTGGTGGCGTCCAGCGCGCTGGTGGCCTCGTCCGCCAGGACCAGGTCGGGTTCGGCGGCCAGGGCTGCGGCGAGCACCACCCGTTGCAGCATCCCGCCGGACAGTTCGTGCGGGTACTGGCGCAGCCGTTCCTCCGGGCGGTCCAGCCCCACCCGCTCCAGCAGCTCCCGGGCCCGTTCCACGGCCCGCGCCCTGGGCACGCCGAGCGCCAGGACCAGCCGTTCGGTGAGGAAGTCGCCCACGCGGCGGACCGGGTTGAGGACCGAGCGCGGGTCCTGGAACACCATGGACACCCGGCGCGAGCGCAGCGCGGTGAGCGCGTCACGGTCGGCGGTCAGCACGTCGGTGCCCGCGACCGAGGCCCGCCCGCGCGCCGTGGCGCCCTCGGGCAGCATCGCCAGGGCGGCGCGCGCGGTCGTGGACTTGCCCGACCCGGACTCGCCCACCAGGCCGACCACCTCGCCGGGGGCGACGGTGAGCGACACCTGGTCCAGGACCGGTCGGCGCGTGTCGGCGCCGGGCAGTTCGACGGTGAGGTCGTCGATGTCGAGGAGCATGGGACTACCTCCGTGGGCTGAGCAGGTCGGCGAGGCGGACCCCGACGATGTTGAACGCGATCACGACCAGGGCGATCGCCGTGCCGGGCACGAGGGAGGGCCACAGGACGCCCTGGATGAGCGCGGCCTGCCCCTCCTGGACCATGAGCCCCCACTCCGAGCTGGGCGCCTGGGCGCCGAAGCCGAGGAAGCTGAGCGTGGCCAACCCCATCAGGGCCTCCCCGAACAGCACCACGAGGTAGCCGATCAGGGCGGGTGCCATGTTGGGGATGACGTAGCGGACGCAGATGAGGAGTCCGCCCACGCCCTGCACCCGGTAGGCGTCGACGTAGGGCCGGGCGACCTCGGCGAGCGCGAGGCTGCGGGTGAACTTGGCGATGATCGGGGCGAAGGCCAGTCCGAGCGCGACGACGGCCGTGGTCATGCCGCTGCCGAACACGGCCACGACCAGGACGACGAACAGCAGGCCCGGGAACGCGTACATCACGTCGGTGACCCGGGCCAGGACGGCGTCGACCCAGCCCCGCCGCCAGGCGGCCAGCGTGCCCGCGGCCACGCCCAGCACGGAGGCGAGCAGGAGCAGTGCCAGGGGAGCGAGCAGCCCCTCGCGGGCGCCGAAGACCACCCGGGAGAGCAGGTCGCGGCCCATCTGGTCGGTGCCCAGCCAGTGCTCGGACCCCGGCGGGGTCCACACGCTGCCGAAGTCGATGGCGTCGGGGTCGTAGGGGGCGATCAGCGGGGCGAACACGGCGGTCAGGACGACCGCGCCGAGGAAGGCGGCGCCCACCCACAGGGGGCCGTTCCCGCGTCGGCGGGCGGCGGAGGACCGCCCTGCGGCGGGGCGCGCCGTGTCGGCGGTGCTGGTGGTGGGGTCGCTGGTGGCGGGGGCGGTCATACCCGGCTCCCTTCGGCGCGCACCCGCGGGTCGAGCAGCGGGTGGACGAGGTCGATCAGGGTGGTGACGGCCATGTACGTGATGACCATGTACAGCAGGACCGCCTGCACCACGGGGAAGTCGAAGGTGTTGATCGCGTCGACCAGTAGCGATCCGATGCCGCTGAGGCCGAACGCCGCCTCCACCACGACGGTTCCGCCGAGCATGCTCGCGATCACCAGGCCGCACATCGTCACCACGGGACCCAGGGCGTTGCGCAGGACGTGGCGGCGCACGATGTGCCCCTCTCCGATCCCGGAGGCGCGGGCGGCGGCCACGTGCTCCAGGTCGAGCTGTTCGGACATCGTCTGGCGGGTGACGCGGGCGACGATGGCCAGCGACCCCAGGGACAGCGCGACCGCGGGCAGGGTCAGGTGGTGGATCCTGCCGAGGAGGCCCTCGCCCAGACCGGTGACGGGGAACCAGCCCAGGCGCACGCCGAACAGCGAGACCAGCGCGATGGCCAGGACGAACGGCGGGATCGACGCGGCCAGGGTGGTGCCCGCGGTGACGGCGGCGTCGGTGCGGCGGCCGCGCCGGACGGCGGCCAGCGCGCCCAGACCGACGCCGAACACGGTGAAGAGCACCGACGCGTAGCCGACGAGGGACAGGGTGGCGGGCAGCCGGGTCAGGATCAGGTCGCCCACGGCGGCGTTGTACTGGAACGAGGTGCCCAGGTCGCCGGTGACCGCTCCGACCGCCCACGCCCCGTACTGCACGAGCAGCGGTTCGTCGAGGCGGTAGGCGGCGCGCACGGCCTCGACGCGTTCGGGGGTGACGTTCTCGGGGTCGCCGATGAGGAACGACACGGGGTCGCCCGGGGCGGCGTACATGGCGCCGAAGATCAGCAGGGAGCTCACGGCCAGGGTGAACACCATGCCCAGGAGTCGGCGCAGGGTGCGCACGATCATCGTTCTCCCTCCGCTCGGGCGCCCAGACCGGCGGCCCAGGGGCCGGACAGGAACATGGCCGAGGCCGGGGCCCCGGTGACGTCGGCGGCCATCGCCAGCGTGGTGGGCACCTGCACGACGGGGATCCACACCATGGACTCGGTCCAGCGGCGCTCCAGCTCCACGGCGAGTTCGGCGCGCTCGGCGTCGTCGGTGGCGGCCTGGGCCTCGCTGACGAGGCGGTCGTACTCGGGGTCGGCGAAACCGGAGAAGTTCACCCCGGCGTCCGAGGCCCCGTTCTTGTAGAAGCCCACCGGGTCGTTCTTGGAGATCCAGTACTCGTCGGCGAACAGGTCGACCTGCGTGCGCTGCTCGGCGTCGACGTAGAAGCTGCCGAACTGCTGGCGGGGCACGGTGAGGATCCGGGCCCTGAGGCCGATCCGGTCGGCGGCGTCGACGACGGCGTTGGCGATGACGGTGCGGGCCGCCTCGCCGTCGCTGGCCACGACGATGGGCTCGTCCGGTGCCCCGGCCTCCGCCACCAGGGCGCGCGCCCGGGCCAGGTCGGCGTCGTCGGGTTCGGCCGGAGCGCCCCCGATCGCGTCGTAGGCCCGCTGGAAGCGTGCGGTCTCGTATCCCCAGCCGCCGGGGCCGAGCGGTGTCGACCACGGTTCGGCCAGATCGCCGAACGCCGCCCGGGCGATCCCGTCGCGTTCCAGGGCCAGCGAGAGGGCGCGGCGCAGGCGCGGGTCGGCCAGGCCGCCCCGCTCGGTCGTGATCAGGGACCACACGTTGGTGGAGGGCCCCTGGAAGACCTGGACGGACCCGTCGCTCAGCAGCGGCACGGCGGCGGCCGCGGTGTCCAGGTAGGCGCCGTCGGCCTCGCCGGTGGTCAGGGTGTTGACGACGGCGTTCTCCGCCGCCCAGCGGAACTCGACCCGCGCGGTGCGGGCGGCGCCCCCGGCGTCCCAGTAGGCGTCGTCGCGTTCCAGCACCACCCGCTGGCCCGCGCGCCACTCGGCGACCCGGTAGGGCCCGGTGCAGGCGTCGGAGCCCTCGGGTGTGCCGTAGGCGTCGCCGTCGGCCTCGATGACGCGGCGGTCGTAGACGATGCCGCCGTTGCCCGCCATCGCGGGCAGGAACACCGCGTCGGCCTGGGCCATGTGCACGGTGACCTCGTACTCGCCGGTCCGCTCGATCGACTCGACGTTGGCGTACTCGTCGGCCTCGGCGGCGCCCTCGGCCGCGTGCCGCCGCATGCTCCACACCACGTCGTCGGCGGTGATCGGGGTGCCGTCGCGGAAGGCGGCGCCGCGGTCCAGGCGCAGGACGACCGTCCGGTCGTCGGTCCAGGCGGCGGACTCGGCCAGGTGCGGTTCGGTGCCCAGGTCGGGGGTGATCCGCATCAGCCGCTCACACGTGTTGGCCAGGATCGTGTTCTGCGCGGTGCCGCCGTCGTCGTCCAGGTCGAGCGTGCCCGGTTCCTCCGGGAGCATCCAGGTCACGGTGTCCAGGTCGCCCACGGGCGCGGCCGTGGTGGGGCTGGGATCGGGGGCGGTGGCCACGGGCGCGGCCGCGCAGGCGGTCGCGGCCAGGGCCAGCACCGCGGCGGGCAGCGCCAGCGGTGGCCCGGTGCGGGAGTCCTTCATGGTCGTCTCCAGTGGATGGTGTGCGGGGGATGGGCGCCGGGGGTCACGGTGTGCCGCCGGGGCCGTCGTAGAGGTTCCAGGGAACGGGGAGGAACTCGTGCTCGCAGGGGTTGCCCGCGGCGACGCGGTACTCGCCGCTGGTCAGGTCGACGAGGTTGGCCAGCACCGTGGACCACCGCCGCACCTCGGATCTGGCGGGGTCGGGGTGGGTGCACAGGGACTCGGGGTGGCCGAGGTGGTCGGACATGGCCTCGCGGACGGTCGCGCGGACCTGGTCGCCGGTGCGGGCCAGGCGCGCGGCCCGCAGGCCGCGCCGGGCCCGGGGCACCCGGATGAGGGAGTCGGCGGCGATGGGCCGGTAGTCGTCGGCGAGCTGGGGCGGGACACCGGCCTGGTAGTGGTTGCCGTGGACGAGCAGGCCCTCCTCGTCGGGGTACATCCACTGGCAGGGGCCGGGGGTGGTCTCGACGTCGACGGCGTACCCGGATCGGTGGGTGAGCAGCGCGTTGCTCGCGATGTGGGCGCGGGTGCGCAGCAGGACGTTCAGGGCGTCGGTGAGACCGGCCGCGTCGAGCACGCGGCGGCGGATGAGGGTCTGCGGCACGCCTGTGGCCGAGCCGAACCGGCCGCCCAGGCCGTTGGCGTTGAGCGCCAGCCCGGCGGAGTTGGCGCCGTGCCGTCCCACCTGACCCGCCTCGACCTGCATGATCAGGGTGGGCTTGGGCGGCTGGACGACGCGCAGCATGACGATGGTGTCCTTCGTGCCGTGCCGCCAGTCCCAGTTCTGGCCCGCGTACACGTGCCCGTCGCCCGCGGCGCCCTCGGCGAGGGCGAAGGACGTGCAGCCGTCGGCGGCCTCGCGCTCCTCCGAGGGGGTGTCGGCGGGCATGCGGGTGAAGGAGGAGTCGTAGATGATCTCGCCGCGCACGTTCAGGGCGAGCACGTCGAGCAGGTCCACGCCCGCGCCCTCGGCGATCCCCTCCATCTCGGTGGCCAGGTCGGCGTCGAAGTCGCGGCAGACCGGGAGCCAGCCGCGCGCCCGGTCCAGCACCCCGCCCCAGCTCAGGCCCCGCTGCTCGGCGAAGGCGCGCTCGTAGAACTCCAGCGCGGCGGTGATCCGGTCCCGCGCCGCCGCCCCGTAGGCCAGGCCCCGGTCGCGCGGCCCGCCGGAGATCTCGACGAGGGGAAGGTCGGCCGGCGGTGTGTGTGGTGCGCCCATGCTGTGGTGTCTCCCGGCACGCGTCGCGTAACATCCATTACAAGGACGCGTGATGTTGAACTGATTGTTTCTCTCAGGAGTGTAATGAGTAATACGCCACAGTCAAGGGATGTAATGGATGTTTCACACACGCCTGGCCTGGACAGACTCCGCGCCAGCGTCCGCGAACACTGGCACACCCTGTCCCCGGCGGAGAAGTCGGTGTGCCGCCTGCTGACCTCCTACACCAGCGCGCAGATCCTCTACGCCAGCGCCCAGGAGCTCGGATCCGCCAGCGGCACCAGCAACGCCAGCGTCATCCGCACCCTGCGCCGCCTCGGCTACGAGGGGCTGCCCGCCCTCAAACAGGAGATCGCCGCCCCCTTCAGCTCCGTGGTCGCCCCCGAGGTCCGGCTGCGCGACCGCATCGACCGGATGGGCGGCGACCTCGCCCGGATCTGGGACCGCGTCACCGACGAGGCGCGCGAACGCGTCGAACACCTGCGGACCGCCGGCTCGGCCGAGGACCTCACCCGCGCGGTGAGGCTGCTGGCCGACGCCCGCGAGACCGCCACCTACGGGGTCGGCGCCTCACGCATCGCCGCCGAACACCTCGCCCTGCGGCTCAACCGGATCGGCGCCCGTGCCAGGCACCTGGACACCGACGGCTTCCGCCTCGCCGACGACCTGCTGCGTCTGGACCGCGGCGACGCGGTCGTCGTCTTCGCCCCCGGGCGGGTCCTGCCCGAGGTCGAGGTCCTGCTCGAACGCGCCCGCCAGGTCGGCGCCGCCGCCGTCCTGGTCACCGACGAACTCGCCGACGAGCTGAGCGACCGCGTCGACGTCGTCCTCCCGGCCCCCCACACCCCCACCGGCATGACCGCCGAGGCGCTGACCGGCATCGTCGTGGCCGACGCGCTCGTGCAGTCCGTCGCCACCGTCGGCGCCGACCGCGCGGTGGCCTCCTCCCACGAACTCACCGCGCTGCGCGCCCGCCTGGGCTACTGACACCCCTCGGCCCCCACACGAGCGGTGTCTCCCGGGGAGGGGCGCGCCCCCGGACACGACGGGGGCCGGGCCGCACGACGGCGCGGCCCCCGTCGTGCGGCCCGGCCCCGGACGTTCGTCAGCTGCTCGTGCCCGCCACGGCGTCGAGCGCGGCCCGGTAGAACAGGCCGATCGTGACGGCGCCGGGGTCGGGCACGCCCAGGGCCGCCTCGCCCACGTAGCTCGTCCGACCCTTGCGGCCCAGGATCTGACTGGTGCCCTCCGCACCCCGCTCGGCGGCCTCCGCCGCCGCGCGCAGCCCCGCCTCCAGGGGTTGGGCCTCCTGCTCCGCGCGCTTGAGGGCCTCGGTCGCGGGGGCGATCGCGTCGACCATCGTGCGGTCGCCGACCTTGGCCGACCCCAGCCGGGTGACGGTGTCCCAGCCCTTCTGGCTGGCCTCGGCCACCGCGCCCAGGGTCAGGAAGTCCATCTGGGACCCCACCTTGGCGAAGTCGCGGAACCACATGCCGAACAGCGGGCCGCTCGTGCCGCCGCTGTGGGACAGGAAGGTGTCACTGAGCACCTGGAACGGCGTGCCCGGGGTGTCCGGCCGGTCGGGCAGTGCGGCCAGGGCGCGGCGCAGACCGGTCGTCATGTTCACGCCGAAGTCGCCGTCGCCGCTGCGCCGGTCCATGTCGGTCAGCCGGTCGTTGGCCTCCTCCACCGCGGCCGCGAAGCCGCGGACCCAGCGGTCGGCGAGTGTGGGGCTGAGCTGTTGGGCCATCTCGGATCTCCTCTGCGGTCGCGGTCGTTTCACCAGGTCAGCGCGGGCGTGGCCACGGGGGCGTCCCACAGGTCGAGGATCTCGTCGTCGGCGCGCACCAGCGTCACCGAGCAGCCCGCCATGTCCAGCGAGGTGACGTAGGAGCCGACCAGCGAGCGCGCGGTCTCGATCCCGGCCTCCTCCAGCACCCGCCGCACCTCGCCGAACACCCCGTACAGCTCCAGGTCGTGCGTGCTGCCCAGGCCGTTGACGATCACGATCACCCGTTCGCCGCGCTCCAGCCCCAGCGCCTCGACCACCGGCGCGGTCATCTGGGGCACGATCTCGCCCGTGGGACCGAACGCGCGGCGCTCGCGGGCCCGCTCGCCGTGGATACCCACGCCGAACTCGACCTCGTCGCCGGGCAGCTCGAAGGAGGGTTCGGACTGGCCGGGGTGGGCCCCGGCGGCCAGGGCCACCGACAGCGTGCGGCTGCCCGCCGCCACCCGGCGCCCGAGCTTGGCGAGTTCGTCCAGGTCGGCGCCGCGTTCGGCCGCCGCCCCGCACACCTTCTCCACCGCCACGACGGCGGCCGTGCCGCGCCGTCCCGGGGCGTCGGGGTCGTCGGTGTCGGTGGCCAGGTCGTCGTCGACCAGTACGAACTCGGTGCGTACGCCCTCGTCGGCCAGGAGTTCGCCCGCGATGCGGAAGTTGAGCACGTCGCCGGTGTAGTTCTTCACCACGTGCAGGACGCCCCGGCCGCCGTCGGCGGCCAGTGAGGCGGCCCTGATCTGCATGGCGGTGGGGGAGGCGAAGACCGCCCCCGGGACCGCCGCGTCGAGCATGCCCTGGCCCACGAAACCGATGTGGAGGGGTTCGTGGCCCGAACCGCCTCCGGAGACGACCGCGACCTTGTCCCGGGTGGGCGCGGCGCGCACGACGTAGCTCGGCTCCGGGCTCCAACTGACGTGGTGCGGCCACGCGGCCGCGAAGCCCGCCAGGGCCTCGGGCACCACGTCCTCGGGCGAGTTGATGAACTGTCGGCGCATGCGCTGCCCCCGTCGAGTAGCCCCTGTGTTGGCTGGCGTGGCACATCCAACCACAGCGGCTCCCGGCGGAGCCAGAGCCGCGCGGGGAGCCGGTTCGGCCGGGGGCGGGGCGCGCGTCCCCGGGCTGTGCCGAGCCCCGCGCGGCTCCGTTCCCACCGTGATCCGGGTCTGCGTTCCACCGGGTTTCCGGCGCGGAGAAACCGACCCCCGGGAGCGCCTTCCCCGTGCTTCGCGGGAGGGATATCCCTCGGTTGGTCCGGGCCTGTCCGCCGGACTCGGCGAGCGCCTCCGACACGGATGATTACGGAGGGTGTCGACTGGGGGAGGTGGTGTGTGACCCCCGGTGCCTGGCGGACCCCACACCCCCGGCACGGGGGTTCCTCTTCCGTCTCTCCCCAACCTCGACGAGGTGTCATGCCGATCGACGTCGCCGAGTTGCGACCACTCCTGGACGACTCACCCGGACACGTGGAACTGCCGCGGTCCGTGTTCGCGTTCGACGGGCTCCCCGAGCGCGTCACCAGTCTGTTCCCCGCACCCGGACTGCGCCTGGACGACGCGCGGGCCGACCCCGAACGGCTCACCGTCACCGGAACCGCGCCGGACCCGGACACCGGAGGACGGCTCGCGGTCCGGGTCGCCTTCCACACGGACGGCCCGACCGTCACCGGCGCCGAGGTCACGGTCGACATCTCCGGTGCCCCGTCCTTCCGGCGCGCGCCCACCGCCCTGGACGCGCTCACCCGCGCCGGGTTCACCAGCCCGCGCCTGGTCCTGGTCGCCGGAACCGCGGCCGACGGCGGGTTCGAACGCCACGTGATCGGCCTGGACACCGTCGACGCCGACGGCGCCACCCGGCGGATCGACCTGTCGGCGTCCGCCGACGGCGCCGCCGACACCGTCGTCTACAGCGCGACCACCGACCCGGTGGCCGTCCACGACCTGGCCCGCGCCCTCGGCCTGGACGACGCTCCCGGCCTTCCGGAGACCGCCCTCGCCGCGCTCACCGACCTCGCGGTGCACGCGACGGCCGACGGCGTGGTCCTCACCGGCAACGGCACGCGCGGACGGATCGCCCTCGTGCACCGCGGCGGTCAGGCGACCACCGCCCGTCTCCTGGTCGCCGAGGGGGACGGCGACTGGCAGGTGCTGTGCGCCGACCGCGACCTCGGCCCCGCAGCCCTGGCCGAGGCCACCGCCCGCCTGACGGGGGTGGACGGCGCGCCCCGACCACCCCTGGTCGACCGGGTCGGCGAGGGTGCGTGGCTCGTCCTGCCCGCGGGCCGCGACGGAGCCCCCGAGTCCCTGCCGCTGCGCGCCCGCGCCCGGCGGGCCACCGACCCCGACCGCCGCGACGGCCTGGGCCGTCCGCTGCCCGAGGGCGCGCCCCAACGCCGCTCCCGCGCCCGCCTGCGCGCCAACCGCGCCCGCCGCCACGCGGTCGCCGGACGCGACGGCTTCCTCGTCGTCGACCACGGCCCGCGCGGCCGTGGCCGCGGACTGCGGCGGCCGACCGTCCGGCGCACGGTCACCCCGCTCGGCTTCGGCGCGCCGAAGATCTCCGACGGCATCGTCTCCATCTCCTACGCCAGGACGCCGCTGAAGATCTCCGGCGCGCTGACCGCGCGACCCGCCGAGTCCCCCTACGACACGCTCTTCGGCGGCGCGGTCTCGGTGAGCGCCACGACGCTGTTCGGCAGCGGCGCCGCCGCCTACGTCCTCCCCGAGAGCGGCACCGAGCCGTCCTTCTTCGCCTACGGGGCCGTCCAGTCCCGCAAACCGATCGGCCCGCCGCCGTTCCAGGTCCGCGGGATCGCCCTCGGCATGGGGTGGAACAGCCGCATCCGCGTCCCCGGCGACATGGCCGAGGTCCCGAACTTCCCCCTGGTCAGGGCGCTGAAGGACCCGGGGGCGATCGGTGCGGAGGGCGGCGACGCCGTCCAAGTCCTCAAGAACCTCACCGGCGGCGGCCAGCCGTGGATCACCCCGTCCGAGGACGAGCTGTGGTTCGCCGCCGGGCTGGCCTTCAGCAGCTTCGAACTGCTCAAGGGCGAGGCGGTGATGGTCGTCCAGACCGGTGCCGACCTCACCCTGGCCCTGCTCGGCCGCGGCGGTATGGCCTTCCCGTCCGAACGCAGCAGGAAGATCGCCGGGATCGACCTGGCCGTCAGCGCCGTGCTCAAACCGGACAGCGGCGAGCTGTCGATGAGCTCCCGGCTGACGTCCGACTCCTACGTCCTGGACAGGAACTGCAAGATCACCGGCGGCAGCGCGCTCATGGTGTGGTTCGGCGACCACCCCAGCGCGGGCGACTTCGTCTTCACCGTCGGCGGCTACCACAAGGAGTTCGAGCGAAACCTGCCCGCGCACTACCCGCGCGTGCCCCGCCTGGGACTGGACTGGGGCGTGGGCTCCTCGGTCAGCATCACCGGCCGGACCTACTTCGCCATCACCCCCTCCGCCGCCATGGCGGGCGGGCTGCTGGCCGTCCGCTTCCACGCCGGACCGGTCAGGGCGTGGCTGGACGCCTGGCTGGACGCCCTCGTCACGTGGAAGCCCTTCTACTTCGACGTCGGTATCGGCGTCTACGTCGGCGTGCAGGCCAGCGTCAAACTCCTGTTCGTCCGGATCACCGTCACCGTCGAGGTCGGCGCCGACATCACCGTGTGGGGTCCGCCGACCGGCGGCGAGGCCAGGATCAAACTCTGGTTCGTCTCCTTCACCATCGACTTCGGCGCCGGCCGCGACAGGGGCTCCCCGACCGTGGACTGGCGGGGCTTTCGCGACGTGCTCCCGCCGCCGGAGAGCACCGTGCGCGTCATCGCGGGCGACGGGCTCATGGTGGACGAGCACGACGACGGCGAGCGGACCCGCGGACGGGGACCGGCCTGGCAGGTCTCGGCGGCCGGGTTCACCTTCCGTACCGACTCGGCGGTGCCGCTGCGCGACCTGTACCTGGACGACGGCGCCGAGCCGGTGTACTCGGGTCCGGACCTGCGCATCCGCCCCATGGACGAGAGCGGGCTCACCAGCCGGAACCGCGTGGCCCTGACCCGCGACCTGGACCCCGAACCCCTGGCCGCCTGGGAGCCCGCCGCCCTGCGCGGCGCGGTGCCCGCCTCGCTGTACGGGCCCGGCGACGGCTCCGCGCTGCCCGCCCCCGGCGACCAGCTCCTCGACGACCGGCTGCTCGGCATCGAGCTGACCTCGCCGCCGGTCACCCATGGCACCACCACCGGCTACGTCTCCGAGAAGGCGCTGGCCTTCACCACGATCGTGCCCGACGGACCGGAGCCGCTGGACCCGCAGGCCGGGCCGGTCGGGCCCGGCCCCGTGCACCGCGCCGGCATCGCCGCCGAGATCCGCGACACCGTCGCCGCCGCCACCCGGGACGCGCGCGACGCGCTCGCCGCCGCCCTGGCCGACCTCGGCGCCGACGTCGGGGAGCGCGACACCGAGCTGCCCGGCTACGCGCGCGAGGCCGCCGTCGCCTTCACCCGCGAGCCGATGCTCGTCCCCGCAGGCTGAGCAACGAGGACGAAGAGGACACGATGACCGACGACACCGTCCAGACCCGCACCCGGTTCTTCGACCACCGCATCCCCTCCCTGTCGGGAGGCAAGTACGACATCACCGTCACCCAGGGCATCGACGAGCTCGACACCGGCGACGACCTGCCCCGGGTCCCCCAGCCCTTCGACGTCCGCACCCAGCGGTTCGTGCTCGGCGACGACGACGTCCGCGCCTGCTACCCGGTCCCCGGCACCGTCGGCGACTACAAGGGGCTGCTCCCGCACGTCACCGTCGAGCTGCCCGCCCTGGCCTGGGCGCGGACCCTGTTCGACGACCAGCGCGAGATCCCCTGGGTCGCGCTGCTGGTCTTCCGCGAGGGCGAACTGCCCGAGGACCCCGACGCCCTGGGCCTGGCCGAACAGCTCACCGTCCGGGACCTGCTGCACCACGACACGTCCGAGATCCGGCCCGACATCACCGACCACTCCGTCTTCGACGACGAGTGGAACCTGGCCTGCGACACCGTCCTCGTCCCCGGGGACCTGCTGGCCGCCGTGCTGCCCCGCCGGGAGGAGGCGGCGCTGCTGGCGCACACCCGCGAGGGCGGCCCGCCCGACGCCACCCACACCCGCTCCGACCACGAGGACGACCCGCCCCGCGAGGACGAGCTGACCTCCGTGGTGGTCGCCAACCGCTTCCCCGCGCCCGAGGGCCGCCACGCCGTCCACCTCGTCTCCCTGGAGGGGCTGGAGGCCTACCTGGACGGCACCGTGCCCGCCGGGGACGTGCGCGCGGTCTCACTGTGGTCGTGGTCCTTCGAGGCCGAGGACCGCACCACCCTCGGCTTCGGCGACGTGGTCAGGAACCTCGCGACCGAGGGTCTGCCGGACGGGGAGCGGCCCGACCTGCTGCTGCGGCTGCGCGTCCCGGGCGGCTCCGGATCCACCGACGCCGAGAAGGAGGCCCGCGCACGGCTCGCGGGCGGCGCCGTGCCGCTCCCGCACCGCCTGGAGTCCGGGGAGCTCGGCTACGCCTTCCACCGGGGGCCGCTCACCGCCGCCCCGGCCCAGGCGCTGCCGGACACCCTGCCGCCCCGGTTCGACTCGGCCAACTCCGCGCTGATCTACCTGGCGGAGTACGGGGTCTTCGACACGACCTACGCGACCGCGTTCTCCCTCGGCCGTACCCTGGCGCTGGCCGACGCCGAGTTCCGCCGCCACCTGCTCGCCTACCGGTCCGCGGCCCGCTCGGCCGTCCGCCGCCTGGCCGCCCTCCCGGACGTGTCGGGCCGCTCGGCCGCCCAGACCACCGCCCTGCTGCGCCCGGGCGCAGCCCGCAGCGCCTTCGACCGGCTGCTCACCGCCGACGGCGGCGCGGCGGTGGCCGCGGCGCTCGACGGCGCCGGTCCGGCCCTGTGCGCGGGGAACCGGCGCCGGCGCGTGAGCACCGCGCGCTCTCCGCGCCCGCACACCGCAGACCTGCGCGCCCGGATCGCCGACACCGGGGCGCGCGCCGCCCTGACCGGCGTGCTCGAAACCGAACTGGAACCGGTCACCGCCTGGCTGGACCGGCTGCGACTGCTGGAGCCGGTGCCCTTCGACCACCTGGTCGCCGCGTTCGGCACCGAGGACGACGAGGGCGCCCTGCCGCCGGAGAGCGTCCGCTTCGCCTACGTCGACCCCGGCTGGGTCCGCGCCGCCGTGGACGGCGCGCTCAGCGTCGGCGTCGGCCACGTGCTCGACGCGGCGCTGAACGACCTGGCCTCGGACGGGTCGGCCGTCCCGGAGGCGGCCGTGCTGGTCCGCTCGGAGCTCGTCCCCCACTGGCCCGACACCGTCTTCACCGCCCACCGGGCGGGCGAGGAGGTCGCGGCGGTGCGCCGGTCCGACGTCGGCGAGGACATCAGCGTGTTCCTCTACCCCGAGGTGATCGACGCCTTCGCCGTCGCCGAGCCGCCGCAGGGCCTGCACTTCGGGATCAGCAGCCTCGGCCAGGTGACCCTGCGCAACCTCGACCCGGACAACGGGGACGTGGGTACCGAACTCGGGCCGTTCCCCGAGCGGACGCACGACTTCGCCCGCTTCCTGCGCAACCCCTCCGACGCCGCGCTCGGCGCCGACGTGGTCGCCGTCACCGAGGGAGCCGACCCGCTGGCGCCCGCCGTCGCCGCCGCGCTGGCCGCGTCCGGGGGCGGCGACGGCGGCGCACTGACCCCGGCCCAGTTCGCCCTGGAGATGGTCAACGCCCCCGAACTCCAGCGCTTCACGCGCCCCCAGAGCTAGGAAGACCCGCACACCATGACCGAACCGCAGTCCATCCCGGCCGCCGACACCCTGGTGGTGCCGGTCGAGGTCGCGGCCCTGGCCGTCAACGAGACCGTCCGCGACACCAGCGTCGTCTACCGGGGCCGGGCCAACTACCGCACGGTCCTGGACGGGGAGCGCGCCGCCGACCCCGCCCCGTTCACCAACGACACCCAGTGGTGGCAGAACCCCGACGTCCCCGGCGTCTACCTCCAGTGGCAGCTGCCCGAGGCGCTCACCCGGGGCCGTCAGGGACCCGACGGCGAGATCGGCGACTTCCCGCTGGTACCCAACCGGTGGCTGGTGGCGCGCTACCGCTTCGCCTCCCGCCAGGTGCGCGCCTGGATGGTGCACAGCGACTTCGTCGACGCCTGGGACGGCACCGTCTCCTTCGTCGACCCGCACGCCCACGCCCCCGAGGCGACCAAGATCGGGCGCAAGACCGACCTGGTCAAGGGCACACCCTGGAGCGAGCCCGACGACGGCCGCGAGCCCTTCCTCACCGCGGTCGGCCCTGGCCTGCTCACCTTCTCCGTCTACCAGCCGTTCAACGAGAACGTCTTCTCCGTCCACGACCCGCTGGAGGACGTCGGGGGAGAGGAGCGGATCGGCTACTTCGTCGCGGGCTGGTACTCCGACCCCGACAGCGACATCCTCTCCGCCGGGCCCGACCACGCCGCGCTCCTGGACCGGCTGGGGTGGCGCTCGCCCCCCGGCGCGGGCGAGCGGCGCCGTTCCCTGTACACCGGCACGGTCCTGGGCGTGCCGTGGAAGCCCACGGGGCACCTCGACGGGGACGACGCCATCCCCGACCGGCGCGACGTCGCCGTGGCCGTGGGCAACAGCACCGCCGAGGCCGAGGGGGCGCTCCAGGAGCAGGCCGACGGGGACGGGGCGATGAGCGCCCAGGACGCCGAGCTGTTCCGCGCGTTCCTGCTCGACACCCTCGACGACATGGACCGGCCCGAGGCGGACATCATCCTCCAGCGGGCCGCCCACCGCTCCGGTTTCGGCCGCGGATCCGGCGGTTACACCTGGCAGGTCGCCGACCGCGGCGACCCCTCCGCGCTGCCGCCCGAGCCCGCCGACGCCCGCGAGCGCCGTCTGCGCGACGAGCACGCCGTGGTGGGCGCGCTCAACCGGCTCCAGTCCGAGCACGACCGCCTCGAACGACGGCTCGCCGCCGCCCGGGACCGCCTGTACCACCTGTGGTTCCTCCAGCGCACGCCCACCTACGAGGACAAACCGCGCGAGTTCACCGACCACATCACCGCCGAGCTGGACCCGGGCGACCCCGACGGCGCCGCCGGGACCGTGCTCCGCCTGGCGGGCGAACTCGCCGCACTGCGCGGCGCGACCGGGACCGGCCAGGACCGGCCCTGGGTGCCCTGGGGGATGGACCCCCACACCCTGGAATCCCGGACCCGCGCCTACGCGGACGCGCACGGCATCACCGGCACCCGGGTCCTGGTGCGGGTGCCCGACACCGGGTTCGACCACGCGGCCGACCCGGTCGTCCTGCTCCAGGGGGCCGGTCTGCACGCCCCGATGAGCCGTGACGGCCTCCTGCCCTGCCGCACGCCCGACCAGGCGGTCACCAAGGTCACCGACGGCGGCACCACGGACGCGCCCGGAGTGCGACCGGAGGTCGACCAGATCGAACTGACCGGGCTGCCCGCAGCCCTGGACCCGCTGGCCGCGGAGTTCTTCGTCCTCGAACGCGCCCGCGCGCGCGGAATGAGCCTGGACGACCACGAGGGGACCCTGCCCGAGTACGGCACCGACGACTGGAGGCAGGCGTGGCAGCCGCTCGCCCTGCACTGGAGCGTCCGCTACTTCCACACCCCCTTCCAGCAGGACGGCCAGGACCGGTGGGAGTTCGACGCCGCCAGCCTGCGCTACCGCTGGAAGGGCGGCGAGAGGCAGGACGGCTACCGGGAGATCACCGGAAAGCAGTACCTGATGCCCAGCGCCGGCGCCGACCTCGACGGGCGCATCGCCGCCTACGCCAGGAACCGCACCGATCTGGACCCCGCGCTCGTCCGGGGGCTGCGCCGGCGCGCCGGCGAGCTCGACGTGCTCTCCCAGCGCCTGGACGGCTTCTCCACCCGCCTCGGCCAGCGGCGGGCGGGCGGGCACGTCGCCCCGACCGGCCGGATCGGCGACCTGGTCGGCGACGGCCAGCGGCTCGCCCCCGACCCCGGCCCGCTCCCGGGCAGGCTCGACCCCTGGCCGGAATCGGAGTTCGTGGACCTGCGCGCCGGTCAGGTCCTCTTCTCCAGCCTGACCGTCGTCGACCGGTTCGGCCGCGCCGTGCGCCTGGTGCCCGACGACGACCCCGCCCACTTCGCCCTGGACGCCGTGCCCGCCACGATGGTGCCCGACCACCCGGTGGGGGAGTTCGGCGCCGACCGGTACGTGGAACTGGGGCCGCGCCTGCTGCAACCCGCCCGGCTGTACTTCGAGCCGCTCATCCCGGGCAGTGACGACCCGGTCGCCCACGACCCGTCGCGCAACCCGGTGTGCGGGTGGGTGCTGCACAACCGCCTGGACGCCTCCCTGGCCTGCTACGACCCGCGGGGTGCGGCGCTGGGGGAGCTGCGCACGGTGCTCGACCCCGATTCCGGGAACCAGGCGGTGGCCTGGCGGCGGCTGCCCGGCTCGGACCTGCACACCATGGACGACCTGAGGGACGCCCACCCCTACCTGTACGACCTGCTGGAGCCGGTCCGGCGCAAGGGGCCCGACACCCTGGACGCGCTGCGGGCCACCCTCGACGAGGCCCTGGCCGGGATCGACCCGGGCGGCGCCGAGCCGGGCGGGGCCGGGTTCTTCCTGGGCCGCCCCCTCGCCCTCGTGCGGGCGCGGCTGGACATGCAGCTGGAGGGGCCGCCCCGTACCGATGTCGGGTGGCGCGAGGCCGTCGACCCGCCCGCGCCCGCCACCACCGACTACCGGTGGATCGTGCGGCTCGGCGAGGCCCGGCAGAGCGACGACGGGCTGGTCGGCTACGTGCTCAACCGGGACTACGAGCACCTGGAGACGGTGGTGGACCCGGAGGGGCCCGCCACCGACTACCTGCGGCCCGTCGGCAACGGGGACCGGCTCCGACTGCGGCTGGACACCGACGACTCCGCCGAGGTGATGCTGCTGCTCGACCCCCGGGCTCCGGTGCACGCCGTCAGCGACGTGCTGCCCGTGGGGAGGCTGAGTGTCCCCGACGAGTTCGTGGCGCCCGCGCTGGAGCACATGTCCGTGTCCTTCCGCACCGGGCCGGTGCTGGCCGCCACCGTGCACCGTCAGGTCGAGGGGGAGCGGGTCAGCGCCGTGGCGGTGCCGTGCCCGTCCACGGTCACCGGTACGTGGACGTGGACCGAACCGGTCGGCGAGGACTGGCGGACGCACGCCGTCCAGACGCCCGACCCGGCGGAACCGCCCGTCGCGCCACCGCACATCCGGTCCGGGTTCCTGGTGCTGGACGACGCCGTCGCCGCCCGCGGCGCGGGCGAGTAGTCATTCTCCTCAGGAAAGGAAACACGGCACATGCCGATCATCAACACCGTGCGCACCGGCTCGGAGGGTTCTCCGGGGTTGGAGTACAGGCTGTACACGACGCCGCATCCGATCCGGGTGTCGCCGGACGGTGCGCAGGAGGGTGACGGTCCGGAGGTGGATCCGGTGCGGGCGCGGTTGGATTTCGTGGCCTCCAACAACGGTCGTTACGCGCTGAGGTTGGAGAAGTTGTCGGTGGAGATCCCCACGGGGGAGTCGGCGGCCCAGTTGGCGCTGTCGCTGGACCGGGCGGAAATGGATATCAGTCTGGCGGGCTGGACGGCGGCCGTGGTCGGGGAGCGGGTCGAGTTCACGACCACGGACCCGTACGCGGAGTTGGCGCCGGGGGACGGGTTGACGTTCAAGGTGTCGAACATCCCGGTCAACCACGAGGTGGGGGCGGTGGAGTTGCGTGTGCGGGAGGAGTTCGACGGGGATGGCGGCAACACCGTAAGCATCGTCACGGGCAAGTTCCCGCAGGACTTCTTCCTGGACGACTTCGCGGCCGACGCCTACGAGATCGACAACGGCGGGTCGGTGGTGCTGACGTGGAAGCGGTCGGAGGGGGTGACCACGACGCTGCTCTACGGCGGGAACGATCCGTCGGACGTGACCGACCTGGAGCGCACGGTGGTCGAGAAGGTCACGGCGACCACGACGTTCTACCTGATCGGCCGGGTCGGGGACGTGGAGATCATGAGGTCGGTCCTGGTCACCGTGCTCAATCCCGACCTGGTGGTCAACACGCTCACCGTCAACCGGGAGTTGTTCGTCAAGAACACGGCCGGTGACGTGAACCTCCTCCGGGTCGGCGAGGGCAACGGCTTCGGGGTGAACGCGCCCGCCTCCTTCCACAACACCGTCACCGCCAATGACACCGTCACGGTCAGAGGAGAGTTGACCGCACAGCGGAAGGTGGACGCGAAGGCGGGACTGGACGTGGCCGAGACACTGATCGCCAAGGGAGCGGCCACGGTGCAGGGGCAGCTCTCGGCCGAGGGGGACCTGGCCGTCGACGGGAACTTCAATGTGAGGGAATTCCTCACCGTCGACCCGACCGACGACGCATACGGCACCGCGCCCGGCCGGTTCCAGGTCGCGAACGCGGTCATCAGGCCCGGTGACATCCTCGTCCGGGACGGGATCAGGGTGGAGGGCGAGTTGGCCGCGGAGGGCGGCACCACGGTCAGCAAGCACTTCACTCTGGACAGCATGACCGGGGGTGTGTCGCTACTGGGATCCAGTCACAACCTGAACGCCCGACACCCGTTCTCGGGACAGGCCGAGGGCACGATGTACAAGTACCGGGCCAACACGGACGGATTCGTGTTCGCCACCGTCAAGCGCGGCGACAGGGGCTGTGTGGCCAGGGCCAACATCCACAACCTCTCCACCAACGTGGTGACCGGTGCCCTGGCCGATCCGGCCAACCTCGCACCGGACCGGACCTCGGCGGTCATGACCGTGGGCAAGGGGCAGGAGTTCGGCCTCACCCGTGCGGTCTGGTCGGGCCATGTGTACATCTACTTCCGTTGGTTCTCCATGGGGCCCGGTGCTCCCGAACCGAGCTACATCGGCACGGCGTCGGTGTCCGCCGACGAGTTCACCGAGGCCGCGGAAACCGACACCGACCGCGCGCTCGACGAGGCCGGTGTGCC
Organism: Nocardiopsis sp. KDC1DS13DA1; assembly: GCF_055632325.1. Lineage (NCBI taxonomy): Bacteria > Bacillati > Actinomycetota > Actinomycetes > Streptosporangiales > Nocardiopsidaceae > Nocardiopsis > Nocardiopsis sp. KDC1DS13DA1. Next base: position 108,012 of record NZ_JBVMUY010000023.1, on the reverse strand, counting down.
CGAGCCGAGGTAGTCGCACCGGCGTGCGCGTGGGCCCCGCCGGGATCGGCGGGGCCCACGGGGTCAGAGTTTGGCGGTGGTGAGGAAGGCGTCCCACTCGGCGGCGGGGAAGGGGAGGTGGCCCTTGGCGGGGTGCTTGGAGTCCCGGACGGCCGCGCCGCAGGGGAGGGAGCCGACCTCCACGCAGTTCTGGCCTTGGCCGCTGTAGCTGCTCTTCCGGAAGTTCGCGGGGATGTGGGCGACCTCCACACACTCCTGTCCTTGAGCGCTGTAGCTGCTCTTCCGAAACTCCAGCTTGCTGATCATGACCGGCCTTCTATGGAACGGAGAACGTCATCGATGAACTCCAACGACAGGGCTGTGGACAGCGCCACCCCCTGTACGTTGCTGAACGCCACGCTATACCGCTCCAATTCTTCGGGCAGTTCGAGGTACAGGCCGTCTGATGCAGTCTCGATGTACACGATCGGTTGGTCCCGAGGCTCAGGGAAGTCGAGGATCGTGAAGGCACCCGCAAGTGCCAGGTGCGCTCCGGCCTGGTAGGGGAGCACCTGGATGTCGATGTGGTGGCGGATGGCCATGTTCTTGAGGTGCACAAGCTGACCACGCATCACTTCGGGGCCGCCGATGGAGCGACGGAGGGCACCTTCATCCAGAACCGCGATCAGGTGCGGGGGCTTGATCCGGTTGAAGATCCTGCGGCGCTCCATGCGGGCCTCAACGCGACGTATGACCTCGGCTTCGTCTATGGCTCGCCCCGCTCGGAAGACCGCCGCAGCGTACTCCGGTGTCTGTAGAAGGCCGGGGATCGTCTGTGCCTCGAACCTGCGGATCATGGAGGCTTCGGCCTCCCAGTCGGGGAGTGCCTGGTCTCCGAAGATGTCCTTGTACTTCGACCACCAGCCACGCTGTTTGGACTGTTGGGCGAGTTCGTGCATGCCCTCGCGTGTAGCCGGATCAACCTTGTAGAGGTCCGCCAGGGAGTCGAGGTCGGCTTTCCGGAGTCTGCGCGCTTCGGCGGTCTCCATCCGGCCGAGCGTCGAGCGCGGCACCTTGGACTGCTTGGCCGCCTGCTCCAACGTGAGATCCGCCTTCTCGCGGAGGCTGCGTAGGACGTGGGCGAGTCGTCGCCGTCGGATGTTGGGACTCTGCTGATCCATGGGGGCACCTTACATCCTGTTCATGGGAATCCCATGAAAACTCTTGACTTGTGGGATTCCCATTATACTCTTATCGTAGCGGGATGACTACGGGGTGCCACTCCGTGCTGAACGCTACTGCGCGCCCGTCCTCCCTGCCCCGGCAACCGGGAAACCTCCCACGGGCCCGCGCGAACCGTTGCCCACTCCCACACGCCAAGGAGCCCGTTCGCCATGCGCTCTCTCGCGCCGCCGCCCGCCCTGCCCGAGGTGACCGTCCCGCTCATGGAGCTGGTCCACCCCTACTACCGGCACTACTTCACCGGCAGCCCCGACGACGCCCACTACCGCGTCCGCCGCCACGACTTCGGCCCCTCGCCGCTCTACCTGCCCCTCGTGCGCGCCTACCTGGGCACCCTCTCCGCCCACCGCGACGACGAGTACCGCCACCTGTTCACCCTGCTCGGCTCGGAACTCGCCGCCAACGCCCTCACGCACACCCGCTCCGGCCTGCCCGGCGGCTCCTACTCGCTCCTTGCCCAGCGCCACCGCGACGGCATCACCCTCACCTGCCGGGACGAGGGCACGCCCACCAACCGCGTCGTCGGCCACCGCGACCGTGAGTACCTCGCCCCCGACCCCGGCGGCCTGGACCCCTCCGCCGAGGCCGGGCGCGGCCTGGCCATGGTCGACGCCCTGTCCACGCGCTGGGGCGACAACGGCCAGCCCACCCACCGCCAGGTGTGGTGCTTCCTCGCCTACGACTTCGCCGACAGCGCCTGGCCCGGGCTCTGATTCACACCCCGGAAACCAGAAAGGCTCAGAAGAGCGCGGCAACGCTCCTCTGAGCCACACGAACCAGTCCCAAACCACTGCAAAGAGTCAAGGAAGGATTCGATGACGCATCGTATCCCCTCCCCGCGCCCGTCCAGCGACCCGCTGCACCGCTCCCGCCCGCCGCTGCCCCGACGACACCCGCTGATCGGCCCCGCCTGCCCGGTGTGCGCGCACCCGTCCTGCCGTCGACGCCGTGCCGAACGCTCGCCCCGCCTGGGCGGCCACCGCGCCGAGTTCGCCCCCGAGCATGCCCTCGCCGCCACCGTCCAGGCCCGCCACCGGCACCTGGTCGTCTGGTACGGCGAGGAGACCGGTTCGTACTGGGTGGCCTCCTCCACCGGCCTGGCCGAGGTTCCCGACGCCGGGACCCTGACCCGCCTCCTGACCCCGGTTCCGGCCCACGTCTGACGAACCCCGAGAACCAGGGTGGGGCGGACGGGTATTCGTCCGCCCCACCCCTCAGCCCTCGGTCCTAGGTCCCCAAGGCGGACACCCCGCCAGATCGGTACCCGGATACGTGGGCCACCGCTACGAGTACGAGTGTGGACTGATGGTCCGGGTCAATCCGGCCACGCACGTGCCGACCATCCCGACGGTGGTCGTCACCGCTCTCCACGTCCACCGAATGACTGCTGTGCGGGCGGCCGCCCGGCACGTCATCGCCTCCGGGGGGACCACGCGGTCCAGAGCGGCCCGCCCCACCCGGGCTGACCGGGACTCGGCGGGCGGGGCCGGGGCCGTTCAGGTGTGCGGTGTCCAGTAGGCCGCCAACCGCGTGGTGCCGGACCCCACGCCCTCCCAGGAGCCGGTGAAGGTCAGCACCGCGACCGCGCTCGTGGGGAATCCGGAACGGTCCATCCAGGAGAGCAGGTCTCCTCCGGCCTCGCCCGAGAGCGTGTCGGCCAGCTCGTGCAGGCCGGGGTTGTGGCCGACGATCAGCAGGTTCTCCACCTCGTCGGCGGTCTCACCGATCACGGCGATCAGCTCGCCGACGGAGGCCCCGTAGAGACGGTCCTCGTAGACGGTCCGTGGCCTGCGCGGCAGTTCCGCGACGACGAGTTTCCAGGTCTCGCGGCAGCGTGCGGCCGTGGAGCACAGAGCCAGGTCGGGTGTGATGCCCGATCCCGCCAACCAGCGGGCTGCCCGGGGAACGTCCCTGTGCCCCCTCGCGGCCAGGGGGCGGTCGTGGTCGTCCACCGGGGGCCGGTCGGCTTTGCCGTGCCGCACGAGGACGATGGTGCGCGATCGCTCAACCATGCCACCGATCGTTCCACATGTCGTGCTCGCACCACCGCGTTCGGTCACCTCCGCGCGTCGGGGAGGCCGGAAAAACCGGACGCCGACGGACGGCGGGCCGGTTCGCGCCCCCCGTACCCGGTCGCCTGGCGTGGGGAGGAGGCGGGGGCGTGCCGGGCGGACTCCTCCACCGGCCCCGGCGCCGGGGCCGCACTCTGGACCGTCGGGCCGTTCCGCCCCGGCGCGCTGCCCCCGGTCCGGGCGGCTCGTGTGGGCGCACGGCCCGCCGGTGTCAGCAACCGTGGCGGGTCCCGCCCGCCGACGATGGCCGAGTCCCCTCAGGCCACCCGTCGCCGTAGAGCACGGTGCCTGTCCCGACGGTCCGGCAGAGCTCCTCCGGCCTCCGGCTGTCAGCGTGTCTTAGCGAGGAACTCCGGGGCTTCAGCCCCGGGAGGAATCGCCCCCAAGACTAGGTAGAGCGCCGCTCGATCCCTGGAGCACCGGGACCGGGACGTTTCTGGTTCTCGATGTACTCCCGCACGATCGACAGCGGCGCCCCACCACACGAGCCGACGAAGTAGGACGGCGACCAGAAGTGTCCGTGCATGCGGGCACGGTTGACCCGTCCGGTGAACTCCTGACGAAGCCTGCGAGCGGACACACCCTTGAGCGAGCCGACCAGGCGAGACAACGCGACCTTGGGCGGGTAGTGCACCAACAGGTGGACGTGGTCGGTCTCGCCGTTGAACTCGCGCAGCTCCGCCCCGAAGTCGGCACACACCTCGCGCATGATCTCCTCGCATCGGGTGAGCATGGCGTCGTCGAACACACCCCGGCGGTACTTCGGTGTGAAGACCAAGTGTGCGTGGAGGTTACAGACGACGCTTCTTCCCCTGCGCATGTCGGGGTCTGGTTCCCATCGCGGTGACATAGATCAATGCTACGGTGCGGTGGTGTCCACGATCGTCGTGCAGCTCAAACTCACGCCTTCGCCCGAACAGGCGGCGGCGCTTGAGGCAACCCTGCACACGGTCAACGAGCAGGCCAACCGTGTTTCCCGGATCGCCCACAGCGAAGGTGCCCACCGCAACTACGCGCTGCGCAAGCTCGTCTACGCCGACGTGCGCGCGGCCGGTGTCGGATCCCAAGCGGCACAGCATGTCGTAAAGAAGGTCGCCGACGCCTACACGACGTTCAAGGCCAACCTGAAGGCCGGGAACTATGGAAAACCCGGGTCGAAGCGGCGCGAGCGCGTCGAGGAAAAGCCGATCGTCTTCCGGTCGGACGCCGCACAGCCCTACGACCAGAGGAACCTTTCCTTCTGTGTGGACGCCCGCACGATCTCGTTGTGGACTGTCCGGGGACGGTTGAAGGACGTGCCCTTCGCTTGCTCACCTGATGCGGCCAAGGCCTTGGGCGAGCACAAGCGCGGAGAGTCCGACCTGCTGTATCGGGACGGGGTGTGGTTCCTGTCCGTCACGCTCACCGTGCCCGACGACGAGGAGTATGACCCGGAGGGATTCCTGGGTGTGGATCTGGGGATCGTCAACATCGCCACCACCAGCGATGGCCGTGTCATGGCCGGGCGCAAGCTCAACCGGTACCGCGGGCGGCAGCAGCGTCTACGCCACAAGTTGCAGGCCAAGGGCACCACGTCCGCCAAACGTGTGTTGAAGCGGCAGCGACGCAGGGAATCACGCGTCGCCAGGGACGCCAACCACTGCGTCTCCAAACGCATCGTGGCCGAGGCTGAACGCACCTCGCGCGGGATCGCCCTGGAAGATCTTTCGGGCATCCGGCAGAGGGTACGGCTTCGCAAGCCCCAACGGGTCACGTTGCATTCCTGGGCGTTCGCCCAGCTCGGGAGCTTTATCGTCTACAAGGCCAGGCGGGCGGGTGTGCCCGTGGTGTTCGTGGATCCGGCGTACACGTCCCAGACGTGTAGCTGGTGCGACCACCGCGAGAAGGGCAACCGGATCAGCCAGGACTCCTTTGTCTGCCGGTCGTGCGGCGTCGTTGCGCACGCCGACCGGAACGCTTCCCGCAACATCGCCCACCGTGGCGGGGTTGTGTGGAACGCGGGGCGGAAGTCACACGTCCCACCCGGATCCTAGGATCCGGGTAAGACGCGGTGGACGTTCCTGGCAGCCAGTCAGGTGTTCGACCGCAAGCTCGGCCCTTCAGAGCCGAGAAGCTGACAACAGAAGGAAGCTCCTGCCCTCGGCGGGCCAGTCGACATCGTTCTCCCCTTCGAACGCGACCGGCATGACCGTGCCGACATCGGTTCCGGCCCTGGTCCCGCACGGCTGGTCCATGATCACGACCAGCGCCTCGCTGTTGTTGAGGATGCGCGAGGTGCCCCGGGGCGCGTCGTGGCAGTCCCCCCTGTCCAGGTCGGTGAGCACGTGCACCTGGATGACTCCGTCCCGGTTGCCGAAGAGCACGATGCCGCCCTCAGCGGATCCGGCCTGTGCCGGTGCGGCGGTGGACAGGGCCAGTCCGCAGGCGGCCAGCGTCGTGACGGCAGCGGCGGGAGTACGCACCACGCCACCCCTTTCCGTGTTCGTGAAGGTGCACGCCGTGATCGGCGCGGGTCAACCAGTACCACGAACACGGCGGCGACACGCCGCTCGGCCACGCTCCCGGGGAGAGCGTGTCGACGGGTGGCCGACGGCCTCGGGCGGAGCGTCGGGGCGGTGCCGCAGCGTCCCCGCACGACAGCGACGCGTATCAGTGGGCGCCGTCGCGGGAGACAGCGGCGGATCGAACGGCGGCTTCGCAGGCGTGGGGCCACAGGACGCGCACCCGTTCCAGCCACAGAGCGCCGTATGCGACGCACCGCCCGTACCGCCCGCCGGTGAACGCGAACCGGTACCGGAACCCGGTCAGCGCGGTGGGACCGCCTCCTCTCCGTTCGGGGCGGGGCGGCCGTCCCCGTCGTGAAGGAGGAGGTCTGCCCTCCCCGTACGAGGGCGGGCAAACCCGTGCCGTGTTCGGGGGCGGCCGAAGGTCCGTGCGCTTCTCGGCGCTACCCGAAGGCGGAGCGTCGCTCCGGTGGGACGGCGGTGCGTCGCGCCCAGCGGTGATCGGGCCCGCGGTGACAGGGTCAGGGCTCCTCCACGAGGTCTTCGATCCGAACGAACCGGTAGTCCCTGGCCAGCAGAGTCTCGATGATCACGGGCAGGGCCGCCACGGTCTGCGCCCGATCCCCTCCGCCGTCGTGCATCAGGATGATGGACCCCGGACGGGCCCGGTCGAGTACCGAACGAGTGATGGCATCGGTTCCGGGTGTCGCCCAGTCCTTCGAGTCCACGTCCCACAGGACCGTGGTCGTCTCCGTCGTCAGCCAGTCATACGGTCCTGGTGGCAGGGCGCCGTACGGGGGGCGAAAAAGTACGGGCGCATCGTCGCCCGTGGCGGCAGAGAGGGATGCACCTGTTCGGCGTATCTGTTCAGTGATCTGTGCTTTCGACAGATCAGGAAGATGCGGATGCGACCACGTGTGGTTTCCGAGCCAGTTTCCTTCGTTCTTGATCCGTCTGATGATTTCGGGGTGGGAGATGGAGTTCAATCCCACACAGAAAAATGTTGCTGGAACCGAGTAGTGGTGGATTATGTCCAGTATCTGGCCGGTGTAGGGGGGAAGTGGGCCATCGTCGAAGGTCAGGGCGATCTTCTTTTCGCCGCGCGGACCGTGGTCAAGGAATCCCCCCGGGCCGGGTTGGGCGGCCACCGCGTCCATGCTGTTCTCATATCCCTCGGAGAGTTCCTTGTCCCGGCCGGAGTGGGTGCCCGAACCCGCGGTCAGCATGGTGAGGGCGGACCGGTCGCCGATGGCCAGGCGTGCCAGTTCCTCGGCGGAGGCAGACCCGAGAAGAGGAAGTTCGCACGGATCCCAGCCGTCCGCCCGGTACACGGTGATGCCTGCCTCGGCGAGTCGGCTGTCGAGCAGGCCGTTGGCGTTGTCGATGACGACCTGTCGACCGTTTCTGTCGAGGAAGTCGATCATGGCGTCGATATCGCCTGCCTGGAATCTTTGGGATGGTCGCACCGTTTTTCCGTGCTTATCGACCACGGAAATCCAGAATCCTGCCGCATCCCACGCGATTCCTGCATGCATCGCTCAGCTCCGTCGGTTCCTCGGTGCCCGATTCAACGATGATGACCTTTGCACGCGATTCATCCGGTGTCCAGGTCCGGGAGGGCGCGGAAGGGGGCGTGCGGGTTGTGCGCACGGTTTCCGGTGAACGGCGGCGATCGCGGCCACGGCTCCGCGCTGGTGAGGTCGCACGCCGTCCCGAACCGTCTTCCGGGCGCCGCCGGTGTCGAATCCGGCCCTCGGCCCGCAGAGGACACGAGGAGCCGTTGGCCACATGTGGCCAAAAACGCATTCCCCGCAGAGTCAGCAAAAGTACGTTGAACTGCGGCTATCGCCCCCGATTCATGGCCCCGACGCGTTCCGGTCGCCCGGGGAGGGCGGTGACTTCCTGGTGAACATTCCCTAGGATCGGTCGCGCCCATCCGGTCTATACCGGTCCAGACATGTGGTGAAGCACGCGACATCCGGCGCTAGGAGCCCACTCATCCTTCCGCTGCTGCCCCTCGTACAGACCTCCCCCTACCTGAGCACCGTGGAGCCGGACCAGCCGTCACCGGTGCGCTACCTGACCGACACCTTCGGACCCACCCACCCGAGACAGGAGCCGCCCCCGCCGGGCACCGCCTTCGGCGTCGTGGGCCTTGACCGGAACGTGCACTGGCACGCGGACATCCGTATGCGGCACCTGCTCCGCGACTGCGCCTCCGCGCCCACCCCCTCAGCGGCGGTGTCCGCCCGTTTCGGGGCCGATCTGGTGGAGGAGGCCGTGCGCCGGGACTGGCTCCAGGCCCCGGAGGCGCTCTGCCGTGACTACCACCTGCGCAGCGGGGAGATCGAGGTCACCGCGCACTGCAACTGGGGCTGTGACTTCTGTCCGGTCTCCACCGACCCCAAACCACGGCAGACCATGCCCATGGACCTCTTCGAGGAGGTCGTCCAGAAACTGGCCGACCTGGGCACCGTCGAGTACGTCACCTTCCACTTCTTCAACGAACCCACCTTGGACAAGCACTTCAACGAACGCCTTGAGGTGCTCGCCGGACACGGCCTTCCCCTCGCCCTCTACACGAACGCGAGCGGACTCAACGGGAGCAAGATCGAGGCGCTCCGCCACCACGGCGTACTCCGCCACCTGATCGTCAACCTGCCCACGGCCGACGAGACGCGGTTCGCGGGACTGACCCGGTCACGCACCTACTCCCGCACCCTCGCCAACCTCGAAGGGGCCATCCACGCGGGGTTCCCCGTGCAGATCGTGGTGAACGGCGTCGGTGAGTCGCGCGAGCGCGACCTCCACGACCTCCGGGAGAGGTACGAACCCCTCGGCGCCGAGGTGGTGCCCACCATGACCTGTGACCGGGCGGGTGACGTCGGGGGGGAGTACCGGCAGGACGTCCGGCTCTCGGGGCGGCTCACCGGATGCGGTTGGCCCCTGGCGCACGGCAACATCAGTGTCCGCGGTGACCTCTTCCTGTGCTGCAACGACTACTACCAGCGTGAGGTCTTCGGGAACATCCGGGACGGCTCGCTGGACGAGGCCATGCGCAGTGACGCCGCGGTCGGACTGCGCCGGAAGGTGTTCGGGGTCGCCGAGGCGGAGGACGACTTCATCTGCCGCAGGTGCCACAACCAGACGGTGGACTTCCCCGGTCGCGAGTTCCGCCCCATCGCGACCTTCGGCTAGCGGCTCCGGTTCCGTCAGCCGCCTCCAGTGCCGTTCCACGCGGCGGGCCCCGCCCCTGCGGCTCCCCTCGGGCGGGACCCGCGTGCCCCCACCACCCTCCAGGAGGACGTGTGTCCGATACCCCGCCGCTCCGCGTCTGGTACGTCGCGGGACAGCGTCTGTGCAACTTCGACTGCCCCTACTGCGTCTCCGTCGGGGACTGGTCCAAGAGCCGCCGGAGCAACTGGAAGACCCCCCGGGACCTGGAGGACTTCCGGTCCATCGTGCGTTGGATCGGTACCAGACCCCACGAGGTCTCCGTCCGGCTCGGCAGCCTGGGGGAGCCCTTCGCCTCCCCGGACTTCCTGGAGGAGGCGGGATGGCTCACCCTCAGGCCCAACGTCAGGTTCGTGGAACTGCTGTCCAACGCCTCCCTGCTGGAACGGCGGCTGCCCCGGATGGCGGACAGCGCCAACCTGGGCAAGCTCTCCCTCTGGCTCACCTACCACGACGGCGAGATCGACCTGGACCGTTTCTTCCGCAACGCGCGCGCGGCCCAGGACGACTTCGGCTGCTTCACCGTCGTCAACGTCCTGCTCTTCCCCGGCAACGGTGCTCTGGTGGAGCGTTTCGTCGAACGGGCCCGTGAGTACGGGCTGCGCTACAACGTCGACCTGGGCTACGACCCCGAACTCCCCTCGGACTCACCCGAGAACCCCGACCCCGAGCGTGCCGTCCCGGTCCTGGGCACGACGGACGTCCTCCGGCGCGTCGAGTGCCTGGGGGGAGACACCGAGCTGACCAGGGTCGCCCTCACCGCCCTGCGCGCGCCCCGCGGACTCCCGTGCAGTGCCGGACACGACCACATCTTCATCGGAATCGACGGTGAGGTCTACCCGTGCTCCCGCTACCACGTCCTGGAGCACCAGCGCATCGGCAACGTTCTGGACCCCGACTTCCGCCTGGAACGGCGTGAACGGCGCTGGTCCCCGTGCTCCGCCGAGCACAGCTGCTGCAACAAGGAGGACTTTCTGAACCTCGCGCCGGCGGAACGGCTGCGCCCCGAGACCGTGCCGAGCCTGGGATGGACGGACGCATGAGCGACGGTAGGCACCCCCACCATCTGCGGGCCATGGCCTGGCCGGAGTTGCGGGAGTCGGCGGGCACCTCCCTCGCGGTCCTGCCCGTCGGTGCCATGGAGCCCCACGGGCCACACCTGCCCCTGGCCTCGGACACCATCATCAGCGAGTACTTCGCCCGGGAACTCGCCGAGCGGGTCCGGGCCTACGTCCTGCCCTCCCTCGGGTACGGGGTGTCCACGCCGCCCTTCCGCCTCGGAGGCCACTTCCCCGGGGTCTTCGCCGTGTCGGGGGCCACCTTCACCGCCCTCGTCGAGGACCTCCTCGAAGGTATCCGCGAACACGGCACCCGGGACACCGTCGTGGTCAACTCGGCCATCGACAACACCTCCTTCCTGTACGAGGCGGCGCGACGGCACCGCCAACGCCACCCGGACTCCCGGATCATGCTCGTGAGCTGGTGGGACGTGGTGGGTGAGGAGTTCCGCGACGCCCTCGCCGAGGAGACCGGGGTGGGCCGCCACGACGACCACCACGCGGCGATGGTCGAGTCCAGCCTGGTGGCGCACATGGCCCCGGAGTCGGTCCGGCTCGAACTGGCCCAGGGGACCCGCGAGCACACGACCCGGCGGATCGGCTATCACATGCTGCCCCTTCCGGAGGGGTGCGGCACCGAGAGCGGCGTCGTGTACCGGGCCGACACGGCCAGCGCGCAGATCGGCGCCCGGGTCGCCACCCAGGTCACCCGGAACCTCGTCCGGGCCGTGCGCGAGGAGTTCGGCCTGGAGGGCGCGGGGCGATGAACCGGCACCTGCTCTTCTCCCCCTCCGCCACCTATCCGGTGCCCGTGGCCTACCTGGTGGACCACACGGGCCGGGTGGTCCACACCTGGAGCAGCGGTGAGGGGCAGCCCGACGCCGCCGACCACCCACCCGGCTACCTGCGCGGGTGGAACCACGTCGAGCTGGGTCCGGACGGCAGCCTCTACGCACTGGTGCCCCTGCACGCCCTCCTCCGACTCGGTCCCGAAGGCCACCTGGTGTGGGAGCGGGAGCTCCCCGTCCACCACGACCTGGACGTCGACGCCCGGGGGCGGGTGTACGTCCTCACCGAACGTCCCCGAACGGTCGGGGGCGGCGACGGGAACGACGGCGGGGGCCGCCCCCGCGTCGTCCTGGACAACACCGTGGCCGTACTGGACCCGGAGGGCCGCTCCGTCGCGGAGTACTCCCTCCACGACCTGCTCACCTCCGACCCGGAACTGCGTCCGTTCGTCCAGGACCTGCACGAACGGCGGTGGCGGGCCTTCACCGACAGCGGGTGGTCCCCCTCCTGCGCACGGGAGGCCGACCTCGTCGAGCGGGCCGAGTACCGGGGACCGACCCGGGACGCCCTGCGGTTTCTCCGGGACCTGCCGGGGTCGCCCGCCGACATCCTGCACGCCAACACCGTCGAGCTGCTCGGGGACCACCCCGCGGGGTTGTGGTGCGAGGGTGACGTCCTGCTGTCCTTCCGCGACCTCGACCTGGTCGTGGCCGCGGACCTGGCCGCCCAGCGCGTCCGCTGGTGGTGGGGGCCGGGAACCCTGTCCGGGCAACACCAGCCCAGCGCCCTGGCCGGGGGCACCGTGCTTCTCCTGGACAACGGGAGGTCACGCGGCCACTCACGGGTCTTGGAGTGCGACCCGGTGACCGGAAGGGTGGTGTGGCGGTACACGGCCGACCCCCCTGAGGACTTCTTCACCGAGGTCGCCGGCGGATGCGAGGCCTCGGGCACCGACCGGGTACTGGTCACCGACGCCCAGGCCGGACGCGCGTTCGAGATCGACCGATCCGGGTGTGTGCTCTGGGAGATGAGCGTCCGGCCACCGGCCACCGGCGCCCGGCGCTCACGCGCCTCGGTGTACCGGATCTCCCTGCCCCGGGAGGAGGGGGTCCGGGCCGTTCTGGAACGGGCCCGACCCGAAGCGCGGGACACCGACCGGCCGACGGTCGCTCACGTCCGCACGTATTCGAGTACGGCAGAGAGGCGACAACCGTGATCAGCGTCATCATCCCCACACGTGACCGCCCGGGACCACTGCAGAGGTGCCTGCGCGGCCTGCGGCGCCAGGACGTGCCCAAGGACGGGATCGAGGTGGTCGTCGTCAACGACGGAGGCGTCTCCCCGCGTCCGGTCGTGGACGGTTGGAAGGGCGAGTTGACCATCAACCTGATCGAGTCGGGGGAGCGCAGAGGGGTGTCGGCCGCGCGTAACACCGCCCTCAACTCCGCCCAGGGCGAGCACGTCGCCTTCCTGGACGACGATGACGTCTTCCTGCCCCGCCACCTCTCCCTCGCCCTGGCCGCCCTCTCCAACGCGGACCGACCCACCCTCGTCTACGGGGACGCACTGGTCAGCGAGGTCTGGTTGGAGGCGATGCCGCGAAACACCGGGGGGATGCCCCGCAAGGGCGGTCCGTTCGACCCCGATTTCCTGATGGTCGCCAACCATCTGCACACCGGTTCCGTCGTCGCCACCAACTTCTCCGACCTGCCCGTCCGCTTCGACGAGGAACTCGACCACTGCGAGGACTGGGACCTGTGGCTCGCCCTCAGTGAGGCCTTCCGCGGAGAGTTCCTGAACCTGGGCGAGGTCACCTCGGTCTACCACCAGGTGTCCTCGTTCGACGGCACGGTGTCCAGCGCCTACAGGAGCACGCCCACCGCCTTCACCCTGGCGCGAAGACACCTCTACCGGAAACGGCCCTCCCGACATCCGCGAGTCCTGGCCTACCGGGAGTGGCTGACCCGCTTCGACCAGCGCCTGGACTCCCTCATCGCCGCGGGTGTGCAGCCGCCCAGGCATATCTTCGACGGAGCCCTCGGGCTGATGGCCCCGGCCTTCGCGCGGGGCCTTCCCCCCGGTGGGAACTGGCTCGGCGAGCTGTTCGACGGCACACCGCCCGCTCCGGTCCCTTCCCGGTGAGGAGGCACAGCATGAGCACCGCGCCCTACGACGGGTACGCCGAGGCGTTCGCCTCAGCCGCCGAGGACAACGCCTACAACGCCCACTACGACCGTCCCGCGGTCCTGTCGCTCATGGGCGACGTGCGAGGGCGGCGCGTCCTCGACGCCGGCTGCGGTCCCGGCCTCTACGCCCGGGAGCTGGTCGCGCGCGGGGCGCGGGTGACGGGCCTGGACCACAGCGCCGACATGGTCAGGGTGGCCCGCGCGCACCTGGGGAGGGCGGCGGAGGTCCTCCAACGGGACCTGGCCGCGCCGCTCGACCTTCCCGACTCCTCCTTCGACGCCGCTCTGATCGCACTGGTCATCCACTACCTGCCCGATCGGGTGGCCACCCTGCGGGAACTGCGCCGAGTGCTGCGACCCGACGGTTTCCTGCTGCTGTCGACCAGCCATCCGACGGCGGACTGGATGCGTGACGGAGGGGGCTACTTCGAGGAGCGCCACGTCGACGACCAGTGGGACTGCGGTCTGCTCAGCCGGTTCTGGCGCCAGCCGCTGGACCGCTGGTTCGACGAGTTCCGCGCCGCGGGGCTGCGGGTGGACCGGTTGGTGGAGACCCGCCCCCAGGAGTCCATGCGCGAACGCCACCCCGAGGAGTACGAGCTGCTCAGCGGGCAGCCGGGTTTCATCACCTTCCGCCTGGTCCGGGGGTAGCGCGTGGTGTCGGCTTCCCGGGGCTCTCGGTGGGGCCGGGCCGCCCTCCCGCAGTCCGATGACGGGGCCCGGCCCGGCCCCCTGCCTCCGGTTCGACTCCTGCTGTGGTTCTACGCCCGCCAGCGGCGTCCGCTGTTCCTGGGCGCCCTCGCGGGCACGGCCTGGATGGGTCTGCTCGCGCTGCTGCCGCACGTCGTGGGACGCGGCGTCGACGAGGCGCTGGCGGGTGGGGGCGGAGGGGCCCGGCTGTGGGTCTGGGTCGGGTTGCTGGCGGCCGCGGCGCTGGTGATCTGGCCGCTGACCCTTCTGTCGACCTCTCTGGTCACCCTCAACGAGCTGGGCCTGGCCTTCCGCGTGGTGCGCGTCGTCACCGATCACGTGACCAGGGAGGGGGCGCTGGTTCCCCGCCGCCTGGACACGGGCGAGGTGGTCGCCAACATGAGCACCGACGCCCGGGTGGTCGGCGACTCCAACGAGATCTTCACCCGGGCCGCGGGCGGGCTGCTCGTGTTCGCCTCCGTGACGCTGCTGATGTGCGGGCTCTCCCCCCTGCTCGGCGGTCTGGCGTTGGCCGGGCTGCTGTCCCAGTTCCTCCTGCTGGGGCCGCTGGTGACCTCCCTGCAGAAACGGATCCACACCTACCGGCTCCAGGAGGGGGAACTGCGCACCGCGGCCGCCGACATCGTGTCCGGCCTGCGCGTGACGAAGGCGATCGGCGGCGAGGACGTCCTCGCCGACCGCTACCGCGCGCGCTCGCGCGGTCTGCGTGCGCTCGGGTTCCGTACCGCTCTTCCGTTGAGCCTGATCAGTGGGCTGGAGACGCTCGTGGCCGGCCTGTTGCTGGTGGCGGTGGTCGGCGTGGCGGGCGACGCCGTCGTCCGAGGGGACCTCACGGTCGGAGGTTTCACCTCGGCCTTCGGTTACGCGGTCTTCCTACGGCTGCCGATGAGCGACTTCGCCCTGGTCGCGGGGAAGATCGCCCGCGCCCACGCGGCCGCCCGGCGCATATCCGCCCTGCTCTCGGTGCGGGCGGACCGCGCGGAACGGGTCCTGCCCGCACCCGACGTGCGCGCGGAGATCCACGACCCCGACACGGGGCTGACCATCTTTGCCGGGGCCATGACCGCGGTCGTCTGTGACGATTCCGCGTCCGGGTTCGCGCTGGTCGGCAGAATCAGCGGCGACACCGTGTCCCCTACGGCGTGGGGCGGCGTCGAACTCCACCGGATCCGCGGTTCCGACCTGCGTGCCCGCCTGCTGCTGGCCACACCGGAGGACGAGTTGTTCGAGGGCGCCCTGGCCGAGGCGGTGGATCCCCGGGGCGCGCGCGGTGCGCACCAGGTCGACGCCGCACTGTGGTCCGCCTGCGCCGGTGACGTGGTGGAGGCCGTCGGAGGGCTCCAGGGGTGGGTCGAAGCCCGGGGGGACAACCTCTCCGGAGGACAGCGCCAGCGGCTTCGCCTGGCGCGGGCGCTGGCGCACGACCCGCCCGTCCTGGTCCTGACCGACCCCACCTCCGCGCTGGACGCGACGACCGAACACCTCGTGGCCGAGCGGCTGCGCGACCACCGGAGGGGCAGGACCACGGTCGTCCTCTCCCTTGCTCCGCCGCTGCTCGACCGCGCGGACCGTGTCGTGTTCCTCCGGGAGGGGAGGGTCCGGGCGAGCGGCACCCATCGTGCGCTCCTGGCCCAGGAGCCCGGGTACCGGGCCCTGGTCGACCGCTCCTCCCCCCTTCCCGGGATCACCGCCGCCGCGAACGCCCCGACACGGGAGAGGAGCGGGCTTGTCGAGGACGACGCTGCCCGTGGCTGACGCACGGACCACCTGGCGGGCCGCGCTCGACCTGCTCCGGCTGGAGAGACGGGCCGTGTTCACGTCGGTGCTGTTCTACGCGATGGCCACGACCGCCTCCCTGGCTCCCGCGTGGATGGTGGGCAGGCTGGTGGACTCCCTGCCCGGGGCTGGGAGGGCCGCCGCCATCGCGGTGGTGGCCGTTCTGTCCGTGCTGTTGGTCGCCCAGACCGGGCTGGTCGTCCTGTGCCGGGCCATCGTGGTCCGGCTCAGCGAGCGGGCCATGTGCCGTCTACGGGAGGGGTTCGTCCGCGACACGCTGCGGCTCCCTCCCACGCGGCTCTCCGGCGGGGACACCGGGGAGTTGATGACGCGCAGCACCGACGACGTGGCGGTGCTCAACAACGCGCTGCGCAACGCGGCCCCGGAGGTCCTCCTCGCCTCGGTCACGATGGTCGTCGTCGGCGTCGGCCTGGTGCTGACCAGCCCGTTGATGTCCCTGGCGTGCGTGGTGGCCGTGCCGTTGGTGGGCCTCCCCGCGCGGTGGGCCCTGCGCCGGGTACGTTCGCGCCAGCTCGCCGAACGCGCCGCCTACGGGGCGATCGCGGAGAGTCTCGCCTCGACGGTGCGCGGTGCCCGCACCGTCGAGGCGTTCGGGCTGGAGGAGGTTCGGGTGCGCCGGGCCGAGGCGGACCTGGAGGAGATCCGTACGACCGCCCTGCGGGCGCTGCGCCTGCGGCAGGTGCTGTTCCCCGCCATCGACGGAGGGATGGCGGCGGTCCTGGCCTGCGGGATGGCCCTGGGCGGCCTGTTCCACGCGGCCGGGTGGGTGAGTGCGGGTGAGGCGGCCACGTGCCTGCTGCTCATCCGCCAGCTCTCCGAACCCGTCGCGACCCTGGTGATCTGGTTGCAGCGGTTCATGGTGGGCGGGGCCTCGCTCTCCCGGGTGCTCGGCGTCGCGGGAGCCGCCGGCCCCGACACGCGACCTGCCCGGGAGCCCGGGGGTACGCCCCCTTCCGCGACGGTCCGGAGCTGCGCGTCGGGCCTCCTCCCGGCCGGTTCCCCCGCCATGGAGGCCTGTCCGGGGCCTCCCGCCGTCGAGTTGCGCGCGGTCGAGCATTCCTACGGGAGGGCCCCGGTGCTGCGCGGGGTCGATCTCACCGTGCACCGGGGCGAGTTCCTGGCCGTGGTGGGGCCCTCCGGTTCGGGCAAGACCACGCTGGGCCGACTGCTGTGCGCGAGCGAGCGCACCCGGGCCGGTGAGGTCCTCATCCACGGCACTCCCGTCACGGAGCTGTCCTTGGAGGAACGCCGCCGCCGGGTGCTCATGGTCTCCCAGGAACAGCACGTCTTCCACGCCACGGTCGCCGACAACCTCCGGATGGCCCGCGCCGCGGCCACGGAGTGCGAGCTGCGGGACGCCCTGGACCGGACCGGGGCGCTGGACTGGGTGCTCTCCCTGGGACAGGGAGTCGACACCGTGGTCGGGGGGCGGGACCGGTCGGTCACCCCGGAGGTGGCACAGCGGTTGGCTCTGGCCCGCGCCCTGCTGGCCGCACCGGAGGTGCTCATCCTGGACGAGGCCACCTCGGTACTGGCCCCGGCGGCCGCGCGGCGGCTGGAGGACGCGGTCGTGCGCGCCCTGCCCGGCGGAACCATCATCGCCGTCGCCCACCAGCTGCACACCGCCCACCGCGCGGACCGGGTGGTGGTGCTCCGCGACGGACTGATCGCCGAGACGGGGCACCACCGTGACCTGGTCAGGGGCGGCGGGGTGTACCAAAGTCTGTGGGAGGACCACCTGGTGTGACAGCCGCCCCGGCACCGAAGGCCAGGCCGGCGCCGGCCAGGGAGACCATCGCGTCAGCCAGAGCCGGGTCCCCGGCCACGGCCGGGGCGACGGTGCGCAGAGCGCCCGGACCCAGGGTGGACATGGCCCGGGACACCGACGAGGGCGAAGGCTCCCCCCGGTCGGGGAGAGGGGAGAACACGGCCAACGCCGCCGCGACGGTCCACAGCTCGTGGACCAGACCGTAGCCCAGGGCCCCCTCCAGGGTCCGGCCCTCCCGCCCGTCCAACCAGGAGTCCAGCCCGCTGACGAGGTCGGCGTGGGCCGTGCCCGCCCGCTCCAGCTCGGCCCGGACGAGGGACACGTGGCCGTCGTGGCGGCGCGCACCGGCGTCCCAGCGCACCATCGCCGCACGGGCACGGCGCCAGCTGACGCACGGAACCAGGGGCGGAGCCGCCAGGATCTCCTGACCGAGCCCCTCCCGGGGACGGGCGAGCAGTGCGGACCGTCGGGCACCCATCGCGTGGTCGTTGCCCACGAGGCTGCCGTCCCCGTCGTGCTGTACGAGGTTGGGCACCGTGACGAACGCGCTCCGCCCGCTCGCCTCCAGGAAACGGGCGATCGCCTCGTCGTCGGGCTCGTCGGGGGCGAGCCCGTCGATCGCCTCGACGAGCGCGCTCGCCGTCTCCGAGGGCAGGACCAGACCGACGGTCGGAACGTAGGAGTCGACGCACTCGGCCAGACCGAACCCGCCCAGCGCGCCCCAGCGCACCATCGAGGCGGTGCCCGAACCCCACTCGCAGAACAGGGACACCGGCGGTTCGGGGTGGGCGCTCAGCAGTGTGACCAGGGAGTCCGTCATCCCCGCCACCGGGGTCGCGTCGTCCTGGAGCACGAGGTGGTGGGTGCTGCCCGGGGCCACCGCGGACCACGCCGCGCGCGCGGTGCGCAGGGTCGCCGGCGGACCGTGCGGTTCGGGGTCGAAGACGACTCTGGGAGCGAGTTCCGGCAGTGCCGCGGCCAGCGCGCGGGCGTTCGAGGCGCGGCTCGGGTGGGCCATGATCGCGCAGGACAGGCGGATGTCGGACATCAGAGCTCGCCTTCGGGCAGGTCCAGGCCCGC
The DNA here is from genome assembly GCF_055632325.1 of Nocardiopsis sp. KDC1DS13DA1. Lineage (NCBI taxonomy): Bacteria > Bacillati > Actinomycetota > Actinomycetes > Streptosporangiales > Nocardiopsidaceae > Nocardiopsis > Nocardiopsis sp. KDC1DS13DA1. The sequence continues at coordinate 89,592 of NZ_JBVMUY010000023.1, read as the reverse complement.
TCCCAGTTCGAGCGCGGTGAGGGTCAGGTCGACCAGTTCCTCCTCCAACGGCTCCAGGGAGGGGGCGTCGACGAAGGCACGCAGCGCTCCGGGAACGTGTGTGTACAGGGCCCGTCGCACGGCGGGCACGCGGATCCGTTCACGGAGGGTGCCGACACTGCCCGGATCGGCGTGTTCCTGAACCGTGCCCAGGGCCACCGCGGTGTTCCACACCCCCTGGAGCAGGTCCGGGCTGACCGAATCGGCCAGGGCGGCGTGGCCCGCGGTGGACTCCAGCGCCCGGAGCGAGGCCTTCGCGTCCAACCCCCAGGACTCCAGGACGTGTTCGGTGGGGCGGTGGGAGGAGGGGACGTCGTCACCGGTGTCGATCACCACCGCGTTCCCCGTGTTCCAGGCGTAGAAGGGAAGGAGCTCGGGCAGGTCGAGCACGGACGCGTCGAAGTCGACGCCGCCCTCCGCGCTGAAGCAGACCGAGCGCCGCACCCCCTGGGCCGTGTTGCCGGTCAGGCTCGGTAGGTCGCCGTGCTCCACGAGGTTGGGGACCATCACCAGGGTGCGCACCCCGCCTTCCCGCAGCAGACGCAGGACGGCCTGGTCGTCGGCTTCGCCTCGGCCCGCGTCCGCGCGCATCCGCCGCGCCATCGCCGCGGTCACGCCACTGGGCATCGCCAGGGCGAGGGAGGGCATGTAGGGATTGATCACCGGGACAGCGCTGATTCCGGAGAATACCGCCATTCTCGCCAGGACGGCGGTGCGGGAACCCCATTCGACGAAGAAGGACAGGGCCGCTTCCGGATGTAGTCGGCAGCATTCCAGAACGGAAGCGGAGAAATGCTTCGTCAGGAGCGTGTCGTCCTGGAGGAGGAGATGATGGGTGCTCTTGTCCGGTGTGGCGCGGGAGAGCGCGGCGGCCGCGGTTCTCAGCGAGTCCCGTGGCGCTTCCGGCTGGGGGTCGAAGACCACTTCGGCGCCGGGGAGCGAGAGCTCCGCCAGCACACGTTCGGCCTCGGCGCTCCTGAGCGGATGGGCCATCACCGTCGAGGTGAGGGAGGGGTGGGGCAGATTCGCGCGGCGGGTTCGGGTTCTTTCCTCAAAAGTCATCGCCTCAGTTTATTGGGTGGGGCAGTCGGGGTTTTCTCAGTGCGCCGTTTTCCTCGGGTCGGCTGGTCGTAGCCGTGCGCCGACCGCGGGAAACCCCCGGTGTCGGCAGGGAGTCGCTGGTGGGTGGGTCAACGACCGGGAGAATCCGCCGTGCCAATGGCACGGATGCCGCCCCACCGTGTTGCGCTGACCCGCGGGCGCGGCGCGGAGCACGCCGGAGGGCCGACCCGGGGCGGAGGAGGGGCGGGGCCGGGGGCGGCGGAGTTCCTGTGCGGCCACAGGTGTGAGGGCCCTTCCCCGCCAGCGGGCCCCGCCGCATCGGTCACGACGATCAGTCATGTCCAACTTTCTTGACATGAGGTCAATCCTTCTTTACATTCCTTGTCATGTCAAAGATGCTTTACATCGCAACGCGGCAGGGGCTGCACTCCACCGTGGGAACCGCCCGGCTGACCGGCCTGGCCTACCTGGGCCTGGCGGTCACCGGCGTGCTCGGCTTCATGCTGGCCCGCCCCCGCCTGTACGTCGCCGACGACGCCGCCGCCACGCTGGCCAACCTCGTGGCACACGAGGCCCTCGCGCGGGGCGTCGTCGCGCTGGAGCTCGGAATCGTCCTCACCCAGGCGCTGGCCGCCCTGCTGTTCTTCCGGCTCTTCCGCCCGGTCAGCGGCTTGGCGGCCGGTTCCGTGGCGGCCTTCGGCCTGGTCAACGCCACCATGATCCTCACCAGCGCCGGGCTTCTGGCCACCGCCGGACACGTCGCGCTCGACGTGCCGCTGCCGACCGCGGCCGACACGCAGACCACGGTCCAGCTCCTGTACGTCGCGAGCGGATACATGTGGGACGTCGCCGCGCTGTTCTTCGGCCTGTGGCTCATCCCGATGGGCTGGCTCGCCCTCCGGTCGCGGTGGATGCCGCGCGTCCTCGGCTGGACCGTGGTGGCGGGCGGCGTCGGCTACGTGCTCAGCGCCTTCCTCGGCTACCTTGTACCCGACATGGCGCTGGCCAAGGAGATGCTCACCGTTCCGGCGGCGGTCGGCGAGTTCTGGATGATCGGCTACCTCCTGGTCCGGGGCGTGAGCCCCAGGGCCACACCGGAGGACGCCGACCCCGCGCGGGCGGGCGTGGATGGCTGATCCGATCGGGACGGACGGCGCCGCCGGACACCGCGCCGTCCGCTCCGACCGCCGCCAGGCGTGTCCCGGCAGGATCGGTGCCAAGAGAGGTGGAGTGGACGTGTCCTACGAGGAGAAGGGCACCTGGGCCTTCCTGACGGCCTCGGTCGCGGTCTACCTCGCCTACGTGGTGATCGTGCTGGCCAGGGCCGCCGACCCCATCACCGAGACGGCCTACCAGTGGCCGCTGCTGTGGTCCATCGCCGCCTGCGTCGCCGTCGCGGTCCTCCTGCGGGTCCTGATCGAGATCGTCCGGCCGAGCGAGAGCCACCGCGGTGATCCCCGGGACCGGGAGATCGCCCAGCTGGGCGTGCTCCGCTCCTGGGGGTTCCTGATCGCCGCGGCCCTGGCCGCACTGGGGATGTCCCTGGCCGAGGTCGCGCACTTCTGGATCGCCAACGTCCTCTACCTCGGCTTCGTCCTCCAGGCGGTCACGGGCGCGGTCGTCGGCCTGGTCGCCTACCGGCGGGGGTTCTGAGGTGGTCAAGCCGACGCGGGTCACCAACCGCATCCGTACCCTGCGGTTCGAGCACGGCGAGATGACCCAGGCCCAGCTCGCCGACGCGGTCGGGGTCACCCGGCAGACCATCATCGCCATCGAGCGGGGCCGGTACTCGCCCTCGCTGGAGATGGCCTTCCTCATCGCGCGGGCCTTCGGGGCGGGCCTGGACGACGTCTTCCAGTACCCGGACGAAGCTCCCTGAGCGTCCGCCGGTCCCGGGCTCCGGTCAGCCTCGCACAACCAGAAGGGCCCGAAGGAGCGTCGCCGCGCTCTTCCGAGCCACACGAACCGACCTTGCCGTCGGGCCCGGCCCTGTCGGCCGGTCGGCAGTACTCGACAGGGGTTCGATCGCGACGTGAGCCGACTTCCTACCCGCCCGCATGTCCCGTCCCTCACCCCGGTGCCCGTCCCCGCGCGTCCGGTGACCGCAGCCCCTTTGCGCAGTCCAGGGAACGAGGGGCTGTTTCGTGGAAGTGGGTGTGCGGGTGGGCCCGCTCTGGCAGGGCCGTGTTCATGGCCGGTGGCCATGAACTCTCCGATGCCGAGTGGGCCCACCCGCGCCGCCGCACGATCAAAGCGACCATCGCCCAACCCCGTGACCAGTGCGAGCACCGATGACGCAGGGGATCGACGGGCGGGCGGCCCCCGGCTTTCGACCAGGTGGCCTACCGCGGCCGGAACGCGGTGCAGCGGTGCATCAACCTGCTCAAGCAGAACCGGGCGATCGCGACCCGCTACGACAGGCGGGCCGCGATCGTCGACGGCACTGTGCCGGTGGCCTCGATCCGGATCTGGCTCCGCGACCTGGACCGTTCACAAAACAGTGCCTAGGCGCGGGTCATGGTGGAGTCGTAGCCGCCCCCGCCGGGGTAGACCCACGCGCCGGTGACGGTGGAGCCGTCCGCGGAGAACTCCCCCGTGAAGTAGGCGGGGCCGCCCCGGACACCTCCCCAGATGGTCAGGGTGTCGCCGGCCAGCTCGTAGACGTAGTCCAGGGTGTTGCCCTGGGAGTCGTAGAACCGGGACACCACGTCGGCGCCGACCGGCTCGCCGAACGGGTGCAGGTTACCGATGACCTCCAGGCCGGTGACCGGCTCGCCGAACTGGGTGAGCTCCACGTGCTGGAGCAGGAAGAACCCGCCCTCCATCCACTCGTACCGCACGGTGCCCTCGGCGCCGCCGGTCACCGCCCAGGTGCCCACGAGCCGGTCCAGGACCGTGACCGCTTCGTTCGGCCGGGTGTTCTCGTTCATGCCGTCCTCCTCGATCGGGGTTCCACTGACACCTCGGGGCCGCACTCCGCTTCCTGACACACTCTCGACGTGATCCAAGTCACAAATTTTGGCTGTCGGAATCCGGGAGGCGGCCCCGAGGTACCGGCGAGAACCCACTGAGGAGGTCCCATGAGCACCGTCACCGACACCCCGGCCGCCAACGTTGCCGACCCCCGCCCCGCGCGGCGCCTGCTGACCGCCGGCGCCCTGGCCGGGCCGGTCTTCTTCGCGTCGGCCCTCACCCAGATGCTCACCCGCGAGGGCTTCGACATCACCCGGCACCCCATCAGCCAGTTGGCCACCGGAGATCTGGGCTGGGTGCAGATCGCCACGTTCGTGACCGCCGGGCTCGGCGCGCTGGCCCTGGCCGCGGGCACCGCCCGCACCCTCACCGAAGGTCTCGGACGGCGGGCGCTGCCCGTGCTGATCGCCGTCTTCGGGATCGGCCTCGTCGCGGCCGGGGTGTTCACCATGGACCCCGAGTACGGGTTCCCGGTCGGCACCCCCGAGGGGCCGGCGGCGCAGATGTCCTGGCACGGCGTCGCCCACTCGGCCGCCGCAGCGGTCGCGTTCACCGCGCTGGCCGTCGCCGCCGCCGTGCTCGCCGTCCGCCACGCCCGCCGCCGGGCGGTCCTGCCCGCCGTGCTGGGCGGGGCGGCCTCGCTCGTGCTGTTGTTGCCGATGTCGCCGGACCACATGAGCGTGCAGATCGCCGTGAACGGCCTGGTGGCTTTCACCTGGGCGACCGCCGTGGCACTGTGGCTGCGCCGCGCGGCCTGAACGGTCGCCGTGCCCACACCGCCACCGGAATCGAGGACACCGTGAAGTACCTGCTCCTGGGCTACACCCCGGCCGACGCCTGGGACCCCGCGATCGCCGACACGCCCTCCCAGGACGCGCTCGACGCGTTCGCCGCCTACCAGCGGCTCGAGAAGGAGCTGTTCGACAACGGCGAACTGGTCGCCACCGAGGGCCTGGGCCACCCGGCCGTCAGCACGACCGTCCGCCGCGCCCCGGAGGGGGTGGTCGCCACCGACGGGCCCTTCGCCGAACTCAAGGAGGTGCTGGCCAGCTTCGCCGTGATCGACGTGTCCGGTCACGAGCGCGCCGTCGAGATCGCCTCCAAGATCGTCGAGGTGCTCGGGGAGCCGGTGGAGGTCCGGCCGATCATGGGCGAGGACTTCGCGGCGTGAACCCCGAGATCGAGCACCTGCTGCGGGCGGAGGCGCCGCAGGTGCTCGGCGCCCTGGTGCGACGCCTGGGGCGCTTCGACCTCGCCGAGGACGCGGTGCAGGAGGCCCTGCTGGCCGCGAGCCGGTCCTGGCCGCGGGAGGGCGTCCCCCGGGAGCCGCGGGCGTGGCTGATCCGGGTCGGCTACCGCCGCATGGTCGACCTGCTCCGCTCCGACCGGGCCCGGCGCCTGCGCGAGGAGAGGATCGCCGCGGCCGAGTCGGCGCTGCGCGGCCCCGGGCGGTCGGCGCCCCCGGCACCGGAGGGCGACGACAGCCTCACCCTGCTCCTGCTGTGCTGCCACCCGGCGCTGAACCCCGCTTCCCAGGCGGCCCTGACCCTGCGCGCGGTGGGCGGACTGACCACGGCCGAGGTCGCGCACGCGTACGGCACCACCGAGGCCACCATGGGCACGCGCATCGCCCGCGCCAAACAGCGGCTGGCCGAGGCGGGCGCCAGGTTCACTCCGCCGACCGACGAGGACCTGGGGCGGCGGCTGGCAGCCGTGATGCAGGTGCTCTATCTGGTCTTCAACGAGGGCTACACCGCCACCACCGGGGAGAAGCTGTCCCGCACGGACCTGTCGGGCGAGGCGATCCGGCTGGCGCGGATGCTCCGGGACCTGCGGCCGCGGGACGGCGAGGCGGCCGGGCTCCTGGCCCTGATGCTGCTCACCGAGGCGCGGCGCCCGGCCCGCACCGGGGCCGGCGACGCACTCGTCACGCTGGACGACCAGGACCGCGGCCTGTGGGACCGCGACCTGATCCGGGAGGGGACCGCTCTGATCGACGCCGCATGGGACCCGCGGGAGGCGGGACCGTACCGATTGCAGGCGGCCGTCGCGGCCGTGCACGCCGCGGCCCCCTCCCCGGAGCGGACGGACTGGACCCGGATCGCGGTGCTGTACCTGTGGCTGGAGCGCCTGGCCCCCGGCGCCCCGGTACGGCTGGGCCGGGTGGTGGCGGTCGCCCGCGCCTACGGCGCCGAACGCGGACTGGCCCTGCTCGACGACCTCGACCGGCGCCACGGCCTGGAACAGGACCCGCTGACCCGTCAGCGGTACCCGGCCGTGCGCGCACACCTGCTGGAGACGACCGGGGACACGGCGGCCGCCGCCGCGGCCTACCGGGTCGCGGCGGCGCTGGCGACCAACCCGGTCGAGGAGAGGTACCTGCTCGATCGGGCGGCCCGCCTGGTCTGACGCGTCCGTGCGGTCAGTCCAGCAGCGCGGTGGCCTCCAGTTCGACGAGCACGTCGGGCTCGAAGAGGCGGTCCACGCCGATCAGCGAGGCCGGGGGCATCGGACTCGGCAGGCCCAGCTCCGCCGACGCCTTCTCGACGCCCTCCATGAACGCGCCGATCGTGTCCGGCGTCCAGTCGGTGACGTAGAAGGTCAGACGCAGGACGTCGGCGAAGGTCGCCCCCGCCCCGGCCAGGCCGGTGGCGGTGTTGCGCAGGACGTGGGCGACCTGCCCGGCGAGATCTCCGGGGGCCAGCGGGGAGCCGTCGGCGGCGCGGGCCACCTGGCCGCTGACGTGTACGTGCCGGGTGCCGGTCCCGACGGCGACGTGGTGGTAGGGGGCGGGCTGCAACATGCCCTCGGGGGTGAAGTGGCGGACGGCCATGGCGGTCTCCTCGTGACGGGTGCCGAAGTGGTTTACCCTTGGTACCTGGTAGCCAAAGGAAACTTCAACGAGACCAGGTGTCATGACCGATACCGCCCCCCGGGCCCACGACGCCCTGGAGATCACCGCGCCGCACCGCGAACTCCTGGACCAGGTCCTGGACAAGTGGTCGCTGGAGGTGCTCGCCGTGCTGTGTGAGCGCCCGTCCCGGTTCAACGGGCTGCGCCGCGCGATCCCCGCAGTCACGCAGAAGTCGCTCACCGCCACCCTGCGCCGCCTGGAGCGCAACGGGATCGTGGAGCGCGAGGTGGTCGCCACCCGGCCGGTCGCCGTGGAGTACCGGATCACACCGCTGGGCAAGTCGATGCGCGGGCCGGTGGAGGTGCTGCTCGGCTGGATCGGCGAGCACACGGCCGAGATCGAGCGGGCCCGCGAGCGCTTCGACGACGCCGGGGGATGATGCCGGGCATGGGGAAAACCCCGGTGCGGTGCTCCGGGGGTCGTTCGCGTCCGTGCGGGGGTTTCAGCGCTCGGTGCGCAGCAGCGCCGCCCACTCGGCGGCGGTGAAGCTCAGCGTCGCCCGCTCCCGGTTCTGCGTGTCGCGGACGTCCGCTCCGGTGCCGTGTTCGCGCACTTCGACACACTTGGAACCCGAAGTGCTGTCAGTAGGCCCTGTCGTCGAGCACCCGGTCCGGGCGGGTGCGCGGCCACCCCGTGCTGCGGGGCGGACGCAGAGCCCTCGTCGACGGCCCGAACACCGGACCGTCCCCGCCCCGGGAACGCGCACCGCCCAGGCCCCGGCAACCATCCACCGTGTCCTGCTCGCCCCGGCCCCCGGCCCCCGACGCCCTGGCCGCGCTGCGAGCGATCGCCGCAGCGTTCCTGGGCCGGTTGGGTCGGGACACGGTGCCCGACGCGCTCCGGTGGGTGTCGTATGGGGCGTTCACCCGCCCGCCCGCCCGCCCGCCGACGCGGGAGGCTAGCGGACCAGGTCCTCATAGGCGTCCGCGACGCGGGCCCGGCCGCCGTCCACCACGATGATCCGGTCGGCCGCGGCCACCGTCGACAGGCGGTGGGCCACGACCAGCACGGTGGTACGGGTCGCGGCCTCCTCGATCACCTTGCGCAGCGCCCTCTCGTTCACGGCGTCGAGCTGGGAGGTCACCTCGTCCAGCAGGAGCACCCGGGGCGAGCGCAGCAGAGCGCGGGCGATGGCCACGCGCTGCCGCTCCCCTCCCGAGAGCGTCGTGCCCCGGTGGCCGACCCGGGTGTCCAGGCCGCGGGGCAGCCGGGCGACGAGGTCGGACAGCTCCGCCAGCCGCACCGCCTCCGCCAGCCGCTCCTCGGACGCGGCGGGGTCACCCATCACCAGGTTGTCGCGCAGCGTCCCCGCGAGCACCGGGGCGTCCTGTTCGACGTAGCCGATCGCGCCGCGCAGCGCGTCCAGGGGCCAGTCGCGGACGTCGACGCCGCCCACCAGGACGCGGCCCCCGTCGGGCTCGTAGAAGCGCTCGACCAGGGAGAAGAGCGTGGTCTTCCCGGCGCCGGAGGCTCCGACCACCGCCGTGAGCCCAGGACCCTCGGCGCGGAAGGAGACGCCCCGGTGCACCGGGGCGGCACCCGGGCCGTAGGAGAAGGACACACCGTCGAACTCCACCGTCAGCGCGCCGGCGTCCGCAACGCGGGCGGCGTGTGCGGAGCCGGGCACCGCGACCTTCCGCGGCCCCGGCTGCTCCTGGTCGACGGACAGGCTCTCCTCGACGCGGTCGAGGGCGGCCAGACCGCTCTGCACCTGGGTGACCGCCCCCGTGAACATCTGCAGCGGGGAGGAGAGGTAGAAGAGCAGGAGGACGTAGGCGACCAGGTCGCCGATCCCCAGCTCCCCCGAGGCGACCCGTGCACCGCCCAGGCCGAAGACCACCAGGTAGGCGGCGTGCTGGGGCAGCCAGGTGGAGACCATCATCGACGACTGCCAGGCGACGACCTCCATTCCGGCCCGACGCGAGCGGTCGTTGGCGCCGTCCAGGAGCGCGAGTTCGCCGTCCTCCGCCGCGTTGGCCTTGACCGTGCGCAGGGCGCCGAACATCCGTTCCAGGTGGCCGCCCAGGTCCCCCAGAGCCCGTTGGGAGGCGTCGAAGGCCCCGCGGACCCGGGGGACCACCGCGCGCATCACCGCCGTCACGCACGCCAGCGCGGCGGCGGTGACGGTGAACAGTAGCGGGTCCATCCAGGCGAGCAGCGCCATCCCCGCGCCGAGCAGGAGCCCGCAGGTGACGGCGTTGCCGATGGACGCGGTGGCCACGGTGCGCAGCAGCGTCGTGTCGGCCGTCATGCGGGTGACCAGGTCACCGGGTCTGAGCCGGTCGGCCTCCGGAACACGGATGCCGACGAAGGCCCGGATCAGGCGCCCGCGCAGGGCGTGCACGAGGTTCTGGCCGGCCCGGTCGATCAGGTAGTAGCCGCAGGCGGTGATGAGCGCGCCGCAGAACAGGGCGCCGGCCAGGCGCAGGATCGGTCCCCACGCCGGTCGGCCGGCCTGGAGGGCATCGATGACCGCCGCGGCGAGCAGCGGCTGGGTCAGTGACACGGCACCGCCCAGGAGGGACAGGGCGCAGCCGCCGACCAGCAGGCCGCGCTGGCCGCGGGTGTAGGACAGCAGCCGCCGCAGGCCCAAGACGCGCCCCGACACGCTCCCGGGAGCGGCGGCCCCGCCGGGTCCGCCGGTCACGGCCGTCCCCCCAAGGCCGTCACAGGGGCGGGCGCCCCCTTGGCCGCCATGTCGTCGAGGCGCCGCAGCAGGTGCGCGGCGACCTGCGCGCCGGTCGCCCACTCGAAGGCGGCGAAGGCGGAGCGGTCCCGTTCACCGTGCCGGTCCGGGCCCTTCCCGTGTCGGCCGCGCTCCATCCCGGCGCCCATGAGCCCCCACAGCTGCGCCGGGGCCGTCGAGTCGTCGCCGTGCGCGATCAGCCCCGCGGCCGCCATCGCCTCGACGCGGGCGGCGAAGGACGCGGGGTAGGGGCCCTCTGAGGAGGTCATTCCCAGCACCGGGACGCCGTTCCAGACCAGGTCGCAGGTGACGGTGCCGTAGGCGTTGACGATGACGAGGTCGGCGGCGGTGTAGTAGCGCTCCGGGGTGTTGGTCAGGCCCACCCACACGATGTCGTCGGACCGGTCGTCGGGGATGTCGCGGAAGGGTTCGGCCAGGACGAGGAGCCGGTGTCCGGGCGGGGCGTGCTCCAGCCACGTGTCGAGCACGGCGTGGGCGATGAGGCGGTTGCTGCGGGTGTTGGCGACCCCTCCGACGGTCAGCACCGCGGCCGGGGTGTCGGCGGCCAGGCCCAGGGACGCCCGGGAGGTTTCCCGGTCCGCGTCGAACTCGGCGACCACCTGCCCGAACGTGCGTATCGGGGCGGAGGTTCCGTGCGGCCCGGGGTGGGCGACCGAGAAGTCCAGGAGCAGGATCTCCCCCGCGTAGTCGAGGAAGCCGTCATCTTGGAGGCGGCCGCCGTCCTCGGAGAAGAACCAGTCGGTCAGCAGGATCGCGCGGCGCCGCCACTGGCGTGCGCAGAACGGGAGGGCCCACACCACCTCGTCGGCGACGACGAGGTCGGGCGGGTCGATCCGGCCCATCATCTCCCAGACCCGCCGGGCGGCGGCCGGTGACATGTCCTCGTGGTCGCCGATGCCCATGTCGGTGAACGGCTCGCCGTACATCTCCAGGTAGCGGGCGGCGCTTCCGGCGGCCAGGACCTCGATGTCGACGTCGGGGCGCCGGGCGCGGATCTCCTTGATGACGCGCAGGTCGCGGGCGGCGTGTCCGAAGCCGTGGCCGCGGACGACCATGAGCAGGCGGGGCATCACTGGGTCCTCTCGTCTGGAGTGGTGGGGGCGGTGCCGGCCTGTCGGCTCCGGAGGATCTCCAGGGTGCCCACGACGGCGGCCAGCGGGGCCGCGCCGTGGCCGTCCCTGCGTCCGGTGGACCAGCTGCGGACGGGCACCGGCGGCAGGACGGCGAGGTTGTGCCGGGCGTCCAGGGCCTGGATGTGCCTGGCGATCACCGGGGTGTCCCAGCCTCCGGGAGGGACCGCCGGTGCCACCGCGATGGGGGCCGACATGCATTGCAGGGCCAGCAGGGCGGGGCTGTCGCCGAGTCCGAGCGCGAGTCTGGCCAGGAAGTTGAGGCTGGCGGGGACGACCGCGGCGGCGTCGGCCCACTCGGCCATGACCACGTGGGCGGCCTCGGATACCGGCCCCTCGGGCCAGAGGTCGGCCATGACCTCGTTCCCGCTGATCAGACCCAAGGCGGTGGGGGTGACGAAGCGGTGGGCCGACCGGGTCATCACCACCCGCACCTCCAGGTCGGGGAAGGCCGTTCTCAGCCAGGTGAGGTCCTGCGGGAGGTAGGCGGCGTTCATCGAGCCGCCGACGACGAGCAGCAGCCGGGAGAACCCGATCGGCGGCAGGGGGCGTTCGCCGTGTTCCGGCGGGGCGCTCCTCACAGCGCCCCCCGGGAGCCCAGGACGATCCCGCCGACGGGCGCCTCGTCGAGCGGGTCGCGCCCGGTCGCCTCGGCGAAGGCGGCGGTGTCGCTGGGGCCGACGGCGCAGGCGGCCAGACCCGCAGCCTCGGCGCTCAGATAGACCGACTGGGTGACCACACCGGCGTCCTTCAGCGCGAGGGTGTGGGCGATCTCCCGGTACTTCCAGCTCAATCGCTGGAAGCGCACCGCGAGGGTGATCACCACCTGCGGGACGTCCGCGGAGCCCAGAGCCCGGTAGGCGTGGTCGATGAGGGGGACCAGCGCCCGCGGATCGGTGCCGAGGGTGATCAGGGCGTGGGCCGCGGGGTCGTAGCGGTGGACACCGGGGGCAAGGCCGGTGCAGCGGCGCACCGTCACGTAGTACTCCAGCGCGTGGAGGGCGCCCGCGCCGGGTACCGGGCGCAGGGCGTGTTCGGAGCGGGAGGCGTCCGTCCCGTCCCCGACCTGCGCGACGACCCGGCCGACGCGGTACAGGACCTCGCCGACCTGGGCGGCGGTCACGGGGGGATCCCCGAAGACCCGGACGGAGCGGCGGCGCTCCATGACCTCGGCGAGCGGCGGGTCGGTCCGGCGCAGCCGCGCCATGTCCGGCCGGGGCAGCGGCCGCGCGGGGCCCTCGGCGGGGGCGAGCGCGGGCGGTGGGAGGAGTCCGGCGGGGGGACCGTCCTCGTCCGGCGGGAGCATGGCGCTGCCGACGCGTCCCCCGTGGGTCCACACGTCGTGGAAGGTGCGTCCGAGGTGACCGGGCGCCCCGTCCTCGGGGAGTCCGCCGTCGGAGTCGGCCGGTGCGACCAGGCCGAGGCCGATCATCAGTCGGAGCAGGTCGGGGGCGCCCGGGTCGGGGCAGTGCGCCAGCGCCTCGGCGGGGGTGCGCGGGATCGCGAGCGCGGCGGGCAGCGCGGCGAGCACGGGGCGGTTGAGGGCCACCCGGCAGGCGGCGGCGGGGGACTCCAGGAGCACGGTGTCTCCGGCACGGCGCACGGCGGCGAACCGGGAGAGGCGCAGGCGCCGCCCGGCCGGCGGGGCCGGCGCAGGCCGGTAGCGTCCGAGCCGGGAGGCGAGCCGGGCCTGCGCCGCCTCCTCACCGTCCTCGCCGACACAGACGACGGCGACCAGCCCCGCCCCGAGTAGGCGCAGGAGTTGCGCCTCGACACGTTCCGGCCCGGCGGCGGGGACGAGGGCGGCGGCCTCGCCGAGGAGGGTTTCCCAGGCGACGGGTGTGTGCAGCAGTTCCAGCAGGGCGGCGACCGCGCCGTCGGGGTCGGGGATGCGGGCCGCTCCCGTCAGGACACCGGGGATGCGCAGGGCGCCGCTCCGGGCCCCGGAGACGTGGACGTCCCCGTGCCCGCCGTCCGGGGGTGCGACGGTCACACCGGAGGCCGTGCGCAGGGCGATCATCGCGGGGGTTCCTCTCGTGCGTGGCGGTGTCCGGCGCGCACCGCCGTGAGCATCAGTTCGGCCAGCGGTTTCTCGAACCGCTCCAGGTCCGCGCGGTCGGCGTAGGGGTGCAGCGCGGCGCGGGGCAGGGTCGAGAAGGAGCGCCGGACGACCGGGGCGCCCAGGGCGGTCTCCAGGTCGAAGGGGTCGCGGAGGGGGAACGGGTCGGGCGGTGCCCCTCCCTCCGGGGCGACCGCCCGGGCTCCGACCAGGGCCAGAGCCATCCCGACGGTGAAGGCCGTCAGCCAGAGCCGGACGAGCACCTCTCCCCCGAGGTCGCCGTGGCGGCGCCGCCACCCGGCGACGCGGACGCGGGCCATCGCGTCGGCCCGCACCGGGTCGGCGCCCACGGCCCTGATCCAGTCGGTGGCCGTGGTGAGGGACCAGGGGAACTCGTCGGGTGCCGGGGCGGGGCGGCGGAGCGCGCAGAACGGCCAGGAGGGCGCGACGGGTTCGGTGTAGTGCGAGAAGAACGGGACGGCGTCGGGGAGCAGGAGCGTCTCGCCCCCCGGGAGAAACGGGACGTCGTCGGCGAAGCAGACCGAGTGCCGCGGCCCCTGGAAGTCGTTCCCGGTCAGGCTGGCGGGGGCGGCGTGCTCCACGAGTGTGGGGACGCGGCACAGCGTGCGCACCCGCCTCTCGTGGAGGAAGGAGTACAGGGACACGTCGTCCTGCGGTTCCCACGTGTCGAGGTGGTCCCGCGCGACCTGCCCGAACTCCCGGGCGAGCGCGGCGGGCAGGACGAGGGCGACGCTCGGAACGTAGGAGTCCGCGACCTCCGCCCACGCTGCACCGGCCAGGGCGGTCAAGCGCAGGCTGTGGGCGGTGATCGACGTCCACTCGGTGAACAGGGACAGGGAGGCGTCGGGGTGGGCGCGGACGGCCGCGAGCACCCGGGGGAGGAAGTCGGCGCAGGGGACCGCGTCGTCCTGGAGCACTAGGTGGTGGGTGGCGTCCTCGGGGACCGCGGCCCAGGCGGCGGCCGCCGCCCGCAGCGCGGACGGTCCGTCCTGGGGCCGGGGGTCCAGGACGACCCGGGCGTCCAGATCGGGATGCCGGGCGGACAGAGCCTCGGCCAGGACGGCCCGCCTGGGATGGGCCATGATCGCCGTGGACAGCCGCACGTCCGCGCTCATGACACCTTCTCCACTGTCACCGAGGACAGGTGGACGATCCGGGTGTCCGCGGCCGGGGGCAGCGGCCAGGGACCCGTCGACTCGTCGACGGCGGCACCCGGCTCCGCGGCGCGCATCCACCGCACCAGGGTCTGCGCCGCGACCCCGGACGCGAGGCAGTGCAGCCGGAAGGCGGCGGCCGAGGACGTGGCCGCGCCGCCGAACAGCACGGCGGACACGGCGCCGGGCCGGGTGGGCAGACCGGTCCGGGGTTCCCGTCCGGAGTCCGCCGGGAGGAGTTCCGCCCCGTCCCAGCGGTGGAGGCGGTGCGGGTCGCCCGGCGCGACGGACAGCAGGGCGCACACCTGGAGCCGGGCGATCGGCTCGGCCGCCCGGAGCGCGGCCGAGATCCCCCGCGCCCACATCCCGGGGCCGGGCACGGCGTCGCCCACCGATGTCAGCGGGAGCGCTCGGCCCCCGTGCGGGCCTGCGGAGGTGTCGAGACCGGCCGCGTCGGCCCGGAGCCGGTGTTCGATGACGTAGGGCATCAGGCCCGCCTTTCGCTGTGGACACCGATAACCGCCGCCGCGTGCTCGCGGGCGGCGTACAGCTCCAGCAGCTCCGGAAGGCGCTCGTCGACCGTCGGAGCGAGGAGCAGGTGGAGTCCGGCGGCTCCGGCGGCCGCGGTCGCGCGGGCCACCGCCCGGCCGGCGCGCAGGTGGGCGCGGCGCATCGCGCCCGCACCGTGGTCCGGGGTCAGCCGCCCCGAGGCCGCGACGACGACCAGGACGGCGTCGGGGTCCGGTGGGAGTCCTTCGGGAAGGAACGGCCCCTCCAGGTCCGCCCGTGTCGCGATGAGTGTTCCGTCGACGGGCGCGTACCGGTAGAGGGGATGGGACAGGCCGCGCGCTCCCAGCAGGTAGGTGTCGACGGCGTGCCCGGCGTCGCAGGCCGCGACGAGCGCGGCCAGGCCGCGCGGCAGCGGCGCGTCGGCGAGCGCGATCCGGGGCGAGGTCGCCAGGTCGGAGTGGCGCCGCGGCCCGCGGTCGGGCGGCGGTCCGGCTCCGGCCCAGGGCACCTGTCGGCCGAGCCACTCCAGCCGTGCCAGGAGGACCTCTTCGTCGGTGCGGCCGCCCACGGCGCAGGTCGCGCACCCGGGGTCGGGGACGAGTGCCGGACGGTCCTCGGCGACCCCGTCGGAGCCCGGGCGCAGGACGCGGTGTCCGGTGAGCGGGTCGGCCATCCCCGTGAGCAGCGCGACCGCCTCGGCGACGGCGAACCCGCAGGCGAGCAGTGCACCGTCGGCGGTGAGCGGCGTGCCGTCCGCGTCCGGGGACGCGGCGCGCAGGCACACGGGGCAG
Source organism: Nocardiopsis sp. KDC1DS13DA1 (assembly GCF_055632325.1). Classification (NCBI taxonomy): domain Bacteria; kingdom Bacillati; phylum Actinomycetota; class Actinomycetes; order Streptosporangiales; family Nocardiopsidaceae; genus Nocardiopsis; species Nocardiopsis sp. KDC1DS13DA1. Next base: position 74,232 of record NZ_JBVMUY010000023.1, on the reverse strand, counting down.
GCGGTCGCCCCGGAGAGCAGCAGCGGACCCACCTCCGGCCGGTCGCGGGCGCCGCCGACCCGCAGGACGGGAACGCCGAGGGGTCCGTAGGCATCGTAGGCCTCCTCCAGGCGCCGCCCTCCGTCGTCGTGGACGATCGCCAGGTCCGCACCGCCCGCGGCCTCGGGCGGTGCGGTTGCGCCGACGACGGCCACCCTCGCGACACCGGTGGCGCGCAGGTCGGCCGCGATCTGTTCGCCCAGGGGCGGGGCGGCGTGCACCGCGACCTCGGCCGCGTCCAGTGGGCGGGGGCGGTCGGTGTCCGGGAGGCCGCGCGACAGGAAGGCCGCCGCGGGGTCTCCGGGGGGCAGGGAAGCGGGGGTGGGGCGGCGCAGGAGACCGGCGCGGCCCAACACCGCCGCGGCCTGGGCGACATGCGCCGCGGGCACCCGCAGGAGCGCGGCCGCCTGCTCCGCCGTCGTGGCGCCGTCGAGCAGCGGCAGCAGGCGCGGGAGCAGGTCGCGGGCGGCGCCGCCGGTGAAGACGCGGCGGACCCCGCCTCCCTCGACGATGAGGTCGTCCCGGCCTTCGATGACCGCCAGTCCGTCGGAGAGCGCGGGCAGGGGGGCGTCCTCGGTCATCGGGCCGCCTCCGCCGTGCGGGGGCGACCGGCCGCGAGCGCCAGGGCGGCCGGTGAGAAGGCGCCGCCCCAGCGGTCGTCCGCGCCGCAGCGCCCGCATCCGTGGCGGGCGACGACGTTCGCGTAGACGATCCGGGCGCCGAACAGATCGGCCATGGCCACCCTCCCGGGGCTGGGTGAGCCCAGTTCACGGCGGATCAGCGCCTCGGCCGTGCGCACGTGGTGGGGCAGGTGGCCGCGGACACCGAGCGCGTCGTCCGCTGCGTAGGCGTCGAGCACCCGGCGGCGGGTTGAGTACAGGGGGTCGTGCTGGGAGCGCCGCCACAGGAAGCAGCGGTGGCAGGGCCCGTCGGCGGGGGCCGTCCACGGGCCGACCGTGAGCAGGGGGTGGTCGATTCCGGCCGGGAGCCACGGGGTCCCGCGTTCGTGGGAGACTCGGTCGAACGTCTCGCAGAGGTCGGGTTCGGGCCGCCAGGTCACCAAGACGGTGGGGCGCGGTGCGGACTGTTCGACGCGTTCGGGGTCGACGGGGGTCGCGCCGGCTTCGACGAGGCGCCGTTGGACGGCGCGCCCGAAGTCCCCGACGGCGGCGACGGCGACGTCCGTCAGGCGAAGGGCTGCGGCCACGGGTTCTGCTCCTTTTCCGGGTGGGCGGGGAAGCCCATGCGGGGCGGGGCCTGCATGAGCCGCGGATGGCCGCGGAACTGGCCCAGCGGCAGCAGGGACATGGGCTGGAGGTCGGGGACGACCACGGAGACCGCGGTCAGGCCCTCGGCGCGCAGTTCCTTCGTGGTGCGGTCCACGCAGAGGACCTGGGCGCCGATGGCGTCGAGCCGTTCCAGAGCCTCCGCCAGCGCGGCGCGCGGGTCGGGGGGAAGCGGCCGGGGTCCCGCCGACGGAGGGCGGGCGGCGAGTCCGTCGGTGAGGAAGGAGAACGCGTGGGCCCGGTCCGGATGGCCCATGTAGCGCGCTCCGTCGGTGACCGCGCTGAACGCGCCGAAGTCCGTTTTGACGTCCTCCTCGCCCTGGGTGCTGTGGCGGATCGTGAAGACCTCGCAGAGCGCGCGTTCGACCGCCTCGGACAGGTCCCCCCCGGTACCCGCGCCGACCAGGTGGGCGGCGGCCGTGTCGTGCGGGGAGTGCTGGAGGACGTAGGCGGTGGGGATGCCGGTGTCGGTGGTGGCGTCGAAGACGTGGGTGTCCAGGAACCGCCGCCGGCCGTGGCGGAGCAGGTAGGCGGACCGCTCCCCGATGGCCTCCGGGGCCGCGGGGCGCAGCGGCAGGCGCTGCAGCCAGGTCAGGGCGACGGCGTCGCGTTCGACGACCTCCAGGAGCCCGCCCAGGACGGCCCGCACCGGGTCGGTGTGCACGGACTGGCCGGTCGAGATGCGGAACACGAAGCGCTCCTGGGGGAACGGGGACAGGCCGTAGCAGGCCATCACCGCGGGCAGCCAGGTGGGCTCCCCGGTCACCAGGTCGGTGCCGCGGATCCAGCGGATCTCGGCGGAGGGGTCCAAGGGGGCGAAGGGGCAGTCCGGGTGCGCGTACTCCTCGTCGGAGCAGCGGGGGATGCGGTCGAGGTCGATGACGGGGCCGTCGAGGTCGGTCGCCCGGGCCGTCGTGGTCGTGGCCAGGGGGTAGGAGCCCGCGTAACGCTCGACGGCCTCGGCGACGGCGACCAGGCGGGCGTGCCCCTCGTCGTCGAACACACGGCTGGAACCGCCCTGGCCGTCGCCCGCGGCGTGCCCGTGGTCGTGGCGGTGGAGGTCGCCGCCCGGGGCCAGGGCGAAGTGGAGGCGGGCCAGGCCGCGGCCGGTGAGCACGGAACGCACCTCGGACACGACCCCGAGCGGGCCGACGAGCCCGGGAAAGGGGTTCTGGTTCATGAAACCGATCTTCGCCAGGGGAGGCGGGCCGGACCCCGGGGTCCGGCCCGCCGGAAGCGGTCGTGGTTCAGCAGTTGCAGCTCTGGTCGCAGGCGCAGTTGAACACGCACCCGCAGAACCCGGCGCAGCTGCCGCCGATGGGGCAGGCCGTGGGGATCTCGAGGTCGGGGTCGGCGGGCGTCAGGTCGCCCGCGCTGCTCAGGATCTGGCTGACCAGGGCGTCCCAGCCACCGCTCGTGGCGTCCTGGACGTCGAGGTCGAGGGGGGCGGTCTCTTCGGTCGCACGTGACATGGTTTCCTCCGGCGGTGGGGGCGAGTGGTCGCCTGCGGGTTGGAGCGAACCGGATCGCGCCGACTGCGGGTATCGGACGGTCTCCGGCCCGGGGAGAGTCTGGGGAACCGACCGTGAGCGTTCCTTGCACGATCCTTGAACGGGACTCCGCACGCCGGTTCCGGCGGTCCGGCTGCGATTGTTCGACCGTGCCCCGGCCCTGCTGGGCCCGCCGCCCCGACCCGACCCGCCCCGCCCCGGGTTGGGGCGGGTCGGGTCGGGTCGGAAAACCCTTGGGCGGAAGGGCGCCGAGGCGCTGGGACGGCGGCCCGCCGTGCCCACCGCCGCCCCCCGGGGTCCGAACGCAGGAGTGCGCCCTTGGCGACCGACCGACCGCCTCGCCGTCGACGGCGTCCGCGTCGACGGCCTGCCAGAAGTGCACGACCTGATCTCCGACGGTCGAGAGCAGCGCGACGAGCACGGGCGGGCTCATCCGGCGGGCGGCGCCCACCCACTCGCCGTTGACGCGGTGGAGGAAGGCGGGGAACGCCTCGTCCGTCGGGGCCGCGGGACGTGGAAACCGTCGCGGTCCATGGACAGCCGTCCGACGTGGTCACCGAGCACGTGCGCGGCCACGTCCTTGACGTTCCAGTCCGGGCAGACCGTGGGCTCGGCCCACTCCTCGGGGCCTGCCGCCCCAGGAGGTCGAGGAGGGCGAGGGCTGCGTGCTGCCCGGCGAACAGCGGGCGGACGTCGATCGCGGGCCCGGCCAGGAGGTGCCGGTCATCGGCTCCCCTCGGCGGTCCCCGGTCAGGTGTGGGCGGTGGCGACGCGGGCGCCGAAGGCGATCAGCACGCCTCCGGTGAGCCGGTCCATCCACCGGCGTACCGTCGGCCGCGCGAAGAAGGACCTGGCGACGTCCAGCAGGAACACGAAACCGCCCAACCGGGCCACCGTGAGCACGACGTGTGTCAGTACCAGCAGGGCCATCCCCGTCTGCGGTGACATCTGGGGCGGTGCCAGTGTCGGGAGAAGGCTGATGTAGAAGACCGCGATCTTGGGGTTGAGGGCGTTGGTGACCGCCCCGGTCATCCACGGGTTGCCGCCGCGTTCCACGGGCTCCGGGGCGGGCTCCGGGGCGGAGCGGCGGCTGGCGAGCACCGCCCTGACCCCCAGGTAGACGAGGTAGCCCGCACCGGCGAACCTGACGACGGTGAACGCCGTGGCCGAGGCGGCCAGCAGCGCGGCCAGGCCGGCGGCGGTCAGCAGACCCCACAGGAGCAGCCCCGCGGCCACACCCGCGACCGTGCGCAGTCCGTCGCCCCGGCCTCCGGACACGGCCTGGCGGGCGACCACGGCCATGTCGGGGCCCGGCGCCATCGTGAGTACGGCCAGCACCCCGGCCGCCGTGAGGAGGTGAGCGGTCATGGACGCATTCTCGCAGGGCGGCGGGTCCGGCCCGCGGGCCGCCCGCGGTCCCGGGCGGCCGGCGTCAGTCCTCGGAGCCGTGGGTGTTGTACCCGTCCGCCCGCTCCTGACCGGACAGGCCGTGGATGGCGTCCATGATCCGGTCGGTGATCTCCCGGCGGGCCTTGCCCGGGGCCAGGTGGTCGTACCCGGTGGAGAAGTCCATCGGCCTGCCGAACCGCACGGTGAACGGGTGCGGTCGGGGGACCGGAGCGCCGATCGGCTGCACGCCCTGGGTTCCGGACACCGCCACCGGCACCACCGGCGCCTTGGACTCCAGCGCCAGGTGCGCCACGCCCGTCCGGCCCCGGTAGAGCCGCCCGTCCCGCGAGCGGGTGCCCTCGGGGTAGACCACGCACGCCTCGCCCTCGCGCAGCCGTTCGAGCATCAGCTCCAGTGAGAGCATCGCGCCCCGGGCGTCGTCCCGGCGGACCGGCATGGCGCCCAGGGAGCTGAACACGGTCTTGGTCGCCCTCCCCTTGAGCCCGGCGCCCTCGAAGTAGTCGCTCTTGGCCAGGAAGCGGACCCGCCGGGTCCTGACCGCCAGCGGGATCACGACGCTGTCGACGAAGGAGAGGTGGTTGCTGGCGAGCAGCACCGCCCCCGTGGCGGGGACGTTCTCCCGGCCCTCGATGGTCGGTCGGCACAGTGTCCGGGCGAGGACCGCCGCGGTCTGCCGCAACGCACCGTAGAGCACGCGTGTTCTCCCTCACGAAGGTGGTCTGGTGTGAACCCCAATGTAAGGGCGACCCATGGGTAACAATGATCTGGGGCACGTGAACGGCATCACGACACGGCAACGGACGATGAGTCCCCAACGCGTCGATGACGTGCGAGAACCCGACTCCTCCGGCGTGCCCGACCCCGGGTCGGCTCAGTCCGCGCGCCGCCAGTCCGCGTTGGCCCCGCACACCACCAGGCACGGGTTCTCACCCGGGACCCGCCCGGCCAGCCACGCGGCGAACGGCACCGCCGCGGCCGGTTCGGTGGCGATCCGGAACTCCTCCCACAGCCGGTCCTGGGCCCGGACGATCTCCTCCTCGCCGACCAGCACGGGCGTCACCGGGTGTGCGCGCAGCACCTCGAAGGGCACCCGGCCCAGGACCGCGGCCCCCAGCGCCGAGGCCGCCACCGAGTCCACCGGGGTCCGCACCGGGTGCCCGGCGGCCAGCGCCGCGTGCAGGCTCTGGCAGCCCTCCGGCTCCGCCGCGACCACGCGCCGTTCGTCCCCGATACCCAGGCGCACACCCGCGACCAGACCGCCGCCGCCCACCGCCACGGCGACCGTGTCGCACTCGGGGGCGTCGGCGGCGATCTCCAGGCCGATCGTGCCCTGTCCGGCGACGACGAGCGGGTCGTCGTAGGCGTGCAGGTAGCGCACCCCCTCGCTCTGCGCGCGCGTGCGGGCGGCCTCGGCCGCCTCGGCGTACTCCCGGCCCACGCGCACGATCTCCGCGCCCGTCCGGGCCAGCGCCGCGGCCTTGGCCTCGGGCACCGTCTCGGGCACGTACACGGTCGCCCGGATGCCCAGCAGCGAGGCCGCGGTGGCCACGCCCAGCCCGTGGTTGCCGCCCGAGGCCGTGATCACCCGGTCGGTGGGCTCCCCGCCGAGCAGGGCGTTGAGCGCACCGCGCAGCTTGAACGCGCCCGTGCGCTGGAGGTACTCCAGCTTCAGGGTGAGCGGGCGACCGTCGACCTCCGCGCGCATGACCGGCGTGCGGCGGGCGTAGGGGGCGATGCGTTCGGCGGCGGCACGGACGTCGGTGGCCGTGGGCGTGCGCGAGGCACGTGCGGTACTCGGGCTCATGGCCCCATGCTGCCGCTACCGGGCATTAACTTAAAGTTGGGTCTGCTAAAGATCGTTAAGTGAAACTTTGTACCTGATCTTGTTGTGCAGCGGAAACGGAGGGGAACCGTGCTGGACGCCAACCGGCTCCGCGTCCTGGTCGAGATCGCGCACGCCGGATCCATCGCCGCGGCCGCCGAACGGCTCTCGTTCACCCCGCCGGCCCTGTCCCAGCAGCTCACCAAACTCGAACGCGAGGTCGGCTGCCGACTGGTCGAGCGCGGACGCACCGGCGCCACCCTCACCGAGGCCGGACGCGTGCTCCTCGACCACGGCGAACGCGTCATGGGGGAGCTGCGCGACGCCGAGGCCGCCGTCCGCTCCATCGCGGGCGAGCCCCCCGACCGCCTCTCCCTGGGCGCGTTCGCCAGTGCGGGCAAGGTGCTGCTGCCCGAGACACTCGCCGCCTTCGGCCACGCCCACCCGCACGTGCGCGTGTCGCTGTCCGACATCGAACCGCCCGGCGGCTACGGCCTGGTCACCTCCGGGGACCTCGACCTGCTCGTCACCCACCGCTACCCGGGCGCGCCCCTGCCCCGGATCGGCGGCCTGCACCGCGAACGCGTCCTGGTGGACCCGCTCATGGTGGTCGCCCCCTCCGGCCATCCCGTCGTGGCGCACCGGGCCCCGACCCTGGCCGACCTGGCCGAGGAGGAGTGGATCTGCGGTGCGCCCGGCATCCCCAACCGGGTCAGCCTGGACACCGCCGCGGCGGCCGCCGGGGTGCGGCTGGCCGTGGCCTACGAGACCCGCGACTACGAGGTCGCCCTCGCGCTGATCGAGGCGGGCGTGGGGGTGGCGCTCGTCCCGAGCAGCATCCTCGGCGCCGCCCGGCCCGGGGACTGGGTCAGCCGCCCGCTGCGCGGCGCCCGGCTCGCCCGGGACATCTTCACCGTGCACCGCCGCCGCCCCTCCGAGCCGGTCTCGGCGATGGTGGCGATCCTGCGGCGCACCGCCGCGCGGGCGCTGGACCGGGGCGGGTCCGGAGCGCGGTAGGGGCACGTCAGAGCGACGGCGCCCCGGGCGGACGCGGCGCGTTCCAGCGGTAGCGCAGCGCCAGGACCCGGACGGTGAAGCACGTCGCCGCGCCCCCGACCGCGACCCACCCCGCGCCGAACCCGAACACGTCCACGACCACCACGAACCCCGCGCCGAGCATCGCCGGGATCGCGTACAGCCGCGAGTCGGCGCTCAGCACGGTCGGCACCCGGTTGATCAGGACGTCGCGGACGGTTCCGCCGCCCACCGCGCTCAGCGCGCCCAGGATCGTCGCCTGGAGCGGCCCGACCCCCAACTCCAGCGCCTTGGTCGCACCCGTCACCGCGAACAGGCTCAGCCCGGCCGCGTCGAAGAGCAGGATCGGCTTGTTCAGGTGGTGCAGCCAGCGGCTGAGGAAGAACGCCACCGTGGCCCCCAGCAGCGCCGTGACCAGGTAGCGCCAGTCCTGGAAGGTCGCCGGGGTCACTCCGAGCAGGACGTCGCGGGTGATGCCTCCGCCGATGGCGGTGACCACGCCCAGGGCTATGACGCCGACGATGTCCAACCGTGCCGAGCGGATGGCGGTCAGCGCCCCGTCCAGGGCGAACGCGAACACCCCGAGCAGGTCGAGGACGAGGAGGATGGTCTGGGTGGACATGCGGCTGCGCCGGGACGGCTTCCTCTCCGGAACGGACGGTGCGACAACCTGCCAGTACACCACGCGCTGCCGGTGCCCTCGCACGTCCGCGCTGTGACACGCCGCACGGCCGCCACCGGCGGAGCGGCCGCGACCGTGTCGGTGAGCGCCGCCCCGACGTCCGACGGGCACTCCCAAGCCGCGCGCGTGTCACCCCTTCCCCCTCCGCCCGCCAACCGCCACGATCGAGGGGACCCACCGGCACACGGGCGAAATGAGACCTATGGACCACGTCGACGCGATCGTTATCGGGATGGGGCCGGGAGGTGAGACCGTCGCCTCCCGGCTCCTGGACGCGGGACGCCGCGTCGCCGTGGCCGAGCGGGAACTCATCGGAGGCGAGTGCGCCTACTACGCCTGCATCCCCTCCAAGGTGCTGCTCCGCGCGCCCGAGGCCCGCCAGGAGGCGGTCGGCGCCGCCGGGGTGGACACCCCCGGGCTCGACTGGCCCGCCCTGCGCGACCGGCGCGACCTGATGATCCGCCACCTCGACGACTCCGCGCAGGTCCGGGGCTACCGCGACCGGGAGGCGCTCGTGCTCCGGGGGCGCGCCCGCGTCGTCGGACGCGACCCCTGGCGGGTGTCCGTGGGCGGGACCGAGGTCAGCGCCGACCACCTCGTCGTGGCCACCGGCTCCGAGGCGGTCCGCCCGCCCGTGGCGGGCCTGGACGACCTGGGCCCGGACCGGATCTGGACCAACCGCGAGGCCACCACGCTCGCCGCCCCGCCCGGGAGCGCGCTGGTGATCGGCGGCGGCGCCGTCGGCATCGAGCTCGGCCACTTCCTCAACCGGATGGGCACCGGGGTCACTCTCGTCCAGCGCGGCCCCCGCCTGCTGGACCGGGAGGACCCGCGCCTGTGCGAACTGGTCGGCGCGCGGTTCGCCCGCGACGGCGTCGACGTGCGGGTGGGCACCACCGTCGACTCGGTCGAGCGCGACGGATCGGGTGTGCTCGCCCGCCTGGACGACGGCCACAGCGTGCGCGCCGACGTCGTCGTCCTGGCCTCGGGCCGCCGCCCGCGCGGCGGCGGACTCGGCCTGGCGGAGCTGGGCATCGAACTGGACCGCGCCGCGCTGCCCGTGGACGAGCGCTGCCAGGCGGCACCGGGGCTGTGGGGGGTCGGCGACGTGACCGGGCGCGCGATGTTCACCCACGTGGCCAAGTACCAGGGCCGGATCGTCGCCGACAACATCCTGGGCCTGGGGCGGACCGCCGACTACGCGGCCGTGCCCCGCGTGGTCTTCTCCGACCCCGAGATCGCCGCGGTGGGGCTCACCGCGGAACGGGCCCGCGCCCAGGGGATCGACGTGGTCACCGCCGAGGTCGACGTCCCGGAGAACCTGGCCCGCCCGTGGACCTACACCACCGACCCCGAGGGCAGGCTCGGCCTGGTCGCCGACCGCGCCGGCGGGGTGCTCGTGGGGGCGTGGGCGTTCGGCCCGCTGGTGTCGGAGTGGATCCACACCGCGGCCCTGGCGATCCACGCCCGGGTGCCGGTCGCGCTCCTGGCCGACTCGATCCCGCAGTTCCCCACGTTCAACGAGGCCTACCTCATCGCCCTGGAACGCCTGGGCATCTGACCGGGGACGGCGGGGCCGGGACCGGTTCCCCAGGCACCCGGCCCCGCCCCGCGCCCGTCCTCACGCGCGGCGGTACACCACCCGCCCGTCGACCACGGTCATCGCCACCGGCAGCTCGGGCAGGTCGTCGGGGGCGGTGCTGAGCGGGTCGCCCGCGAACACGGTCAGGTCCGCCCGGGCCCCCTCGCGCACCACCCCCGCGGCGGCCTCCTCCCCGGTGCCGTAGGCCGCCCACGACGTGTAGCCCGCCAGAGCCTGGACCGCGGTGAGCGCCTGCTCCGGACCCAACGGGCCCCGGCCGTCCTGCCCGGCGGGCCGGCGCAGCCGCGCCCCGGCCATGACCGGCCGCGGGTCGAAGGCGGCGATCGGCCAGTCCGAACCCAGTGCCACCCGGCCGCCCGCCGCGACCACGTCCCCGTAGCGCCAGGCGCGGGCGCAGCGCTCGGCGCCCACCCGGCCCGACCAGTTGTCGGAATGGTCGGGCAGCGTCCAGTCCATGTGCGTGGGCTGCATCGAGGCGACCACGTCCAGTTCGGCGAAGCGCGGCACGTCCTGGTCGAGGATCAACTCGGCGTGCTCGACCCGGTGCCGTCCCCGGGCGGGCGCGCCCACCCTCGCGTACGTATCGAGCGTGTAGGTGACCGCGCGGTCGCCGATCGCGTGGGTGAAGGAGGGCAGCCCCAGTTCGGCCACGGCCCCCACCGCCCTGCGGTACCGGTCCGGATCCCGCCAGATCGGCCGGTCGCCCTCCCCGAGGCAGTCGGGGTGGTGCAGCCAGGCCGCGCCGCCGTCGATCGTGCCGTCGAGCAGGAACTTCACCGCGCCCGTCCGCAGCAGCCGCCCCGACCGCCCGCGCAGGTCGCGTACGACCTCCAGGGTGTCGTCGACCCGCCCGGGCAGCGCCCACGGCGCGAGCAGGACCCGGCTGGTCAGCTCGTCGCGTCCGGACAGCAGCTCCAGGGTCTCCAGGGTCCCGGGTGCCAGGTCCAGGACGTGCAGTCCGGTCAGGCCCACGGCGTTCTGCTCACCCAGCACGCGACGCAGCCCGCGCGCGCACTCCTCGACGTCCATCGGGGGGACGGCCTCCTGGCCGGCGAACACCGCCGAGGTCTCGCGCAGGTATCCGGTGGGGCGCCCCTCGCCGTCCACCTCGATCTCGGAGTGGTCGGCGAACTCGACCGGTCCGGTGATCCCCGCGCGCCGCAGCCCCTCGGAGCTCATCAGCGCGTTGTGCGCGTCGATCATCCAGATCATCGCGGGGCGGCCGCCGACCGCCGCGTCGATGTGGTCGCGGTGCGGGGTACCGGGGGTGAACGCCGTGTACTCCGCGCCGACGCCGATCACCCACGCGTTGGCGGGCAGGTCCGCGCAGTGCGCGCGCAGGGCCCGCCGCAGGTCGTCGAGGTCCTCGATGTGGGTGAGGTCGACCCCGCGCCCCTGGGACAGGGCCAGCACCGGGTGCTGGTGGGAGTCCACGAGGCCGGGTGTGACGGTCAGGCCGCCCCCGTCGACGACCTCGGTGCGGCGGTCCGCCAGCGCGCCGACCTCGCGGTCGTCGCCGACGGCCACCACCGTGCCCCCGCGGACGGCGACGGCGGTCGCGGACGGGCGCGTCGGGTCCATGGTGTGGACGCGGGCGCCGCGGATCAGCAGGTCGGGTGCGGTCAACGGTAGCCTCCTCGGTTCAGCGGACGGACGATCGCCTTCGTGAGCACGACGTGCACCACCGCGGTGACGGCGAAGGCGGGCAGGGAGGCGGTCAAATACGGGAAGAGGGGCGAACTGGCGTAGGTCACCGGGTTGAGCAGGAGCAGGTACGTGCCCGCCCCCGCGGCCACGGCGACGAAGGCCACCGGGTTGACGCCCCGCCAGAACCCGTAGCGGGACTCCTCGTCGCCGGTGTACAGGTCGCGCAGGTGCAGCGTGCGGCGGCGCAGGAGGTAGAAGTCGGCGAAGTACACCGCGCACAGCGGCGCCACGATCAGTGCCACCAGGGCGAGGAACCGGAAGAACAGCTCGTAGACCCCGCCGGGGAAGAAGACCATGACGCAGGCGGGCAGCAGGAGCAGCGCGGCGAGCACCGGCCAGGGCAGGTGGGCGATGGAGCCGTGCAGCCGCTGGACGGCCAGCGCCCCGGAGTAGGTCTGGCCCATGATGCTGGTGACGTTGGCGAAGGCGACGAACAGCAGCGCCAGCGCGCCCAGGACCACGCCGCCGACCGGGACCATCCACGTCGTGGGGTCGCTGGAGCCGAAGGCGAGCGCTGCCAGCGTGCCGACCAGCCCCGCGACGGTGCTGGCGCCGAACAGGCCGATGAGGTTGGGCCAGTACGCCGCCCGCGCGGTGGTGGTGAGGCGGGCGAGGTTGCCGGTGATGGCCCACCAGGAGAACCCGGCGCCGAGGCAGACCTCCAGCGCGGCGGTGTAGCTGGGCAGCGGATCGCCCAAGGGGGCGAGTGGGGCGAGCTGTGCGAGTTCGGCGGGGCCGCGATCGCGCAGGATCACGACGAGCATGACCAGGGTGATCACGGCCAGGGCCGGGGCGATGAGGCCGTTGACGCGGCTCAGTGAGAGCGGTCCGCGCAGCAGCAGGAGCCAGCAGGCCACGAGCGCCACCAGGCAGAAGCCGATCACCACGGGGGAGTCCTCGCGCAGGTCGGTGCCCAGGACCGCGTTGGACACGTTGGCCAGCGCGCGGCCGAACATGATGGCCAGGATGGCGTTCCAGGTGGCCAGCAGGAACGGCATGAGGAGCAGGAGGAGGATCCGGACGCCGTTGCGCCCGAAGACGCTGCGCAGGGCGCCGAACTGCTCCACGCCGTACTTGGCGGACGGGATGCACGTGGTCAACGCGACCAGGACCACGCCGAGGAGGTTGCCGACCACGGTGACGGCGACGGCCTCCTTGGCCCCGACGAAGAGTGCGACGCTCCCGCCGGTGAGGAAGGCCCAGGTGGCGATCGCCAACCCGACGTTCACGCTGGTGAAGCCCCAGAATCCCCATACGCGCTCGCCGCGCAGCAGGGGGAGCCCGGCCAGGGATCCGGCGGAGCCGGGGGTGGTGGACGTGTCGCTCATGACAGCCCCCACCACAGGAGGAGGACGCTGACACCGACGGCGGCGACCGCGGTCACCACGAGGTCGAGGGCGGGCAGGTCGGCGTGCGCTGGGTCGTGGTACTCGGGGGATTCGATGGTGCGGATTCGGGTGTCCAATTCCGCCAGATCGTCCGCGTGCATGGTGGAGCTCCTGACGACTAACGTTGTTAGTTGATACGCTAGGGGGAGTTTCCCGATTTGTGAAGTACCTCATGAAAAACGTGACGGAGAGTGGTGTGGATGTGCGGGCGGCAGCGGTGAACGGCGGACCCCGGACGGCCCTGACGCGCACCCTGATCGCCTCCGCCGCCCTCGGTGTGCTCGACGAGGAGGGCGTCGACGCCCTCACCCTGCGCGAGGTCGCCCGGCGCCTGGAGGTCAAGGCCTCCTCGCTGTACAACCACGTGCGCTCCAAGTCCGAGATCCTCGACCTGGTCACCGAGCTGATCGTGTCGAAGGTCGACCTGTCCCTGCTGGAGGGCCCCGACTGGCGCGCGGGCCTGCGCCACTTCGCCACCACCTACCGGGACGCCTTCCTCGCACACCCCAACGCCGCCGCGGTCATCGCGCGCCGCGCCGTGGAGACCCCCACCGCCCTGCGCTACTACGCCAGGTCCGTCGCCCTGCTCACCGACGCCGGGTGGCCGCCCGCCACGGCGCTGGAGATCGTCCTGGCGGTCGACTACGTCGTCATGGGCTCGATCATCGTGCCCTTCGCCACCGGATTCGTCCGGCCCCCGACCTCCTACGGGCCCGACCACGCGCCCCTGGCCGCGGCCCTCGCCGCCGTGGATCCGGCCACCGTCGACGACACCGCCTTCCGGGCCACCCTGGAGGCCTACCTGACCGGACTCGGTGACCCACCGGCCGGTTAGGCCGTGTCTGCTCGGGTCCTGCGCCGCGCTTCGGACCGGGTTCGGGGAGCGGCCGGGACGGAGCCGCTCAGGCGGCGTCGCTCCGCCCGCTCCGCCGCCCCGTCCGGGTGAAGACCTCGTGCAACGCGCGGTCGGTGTCGGACACGCCCGCGTGCAGGGCCGCCAGCCACGCCGCCCCGCCCGCCGTGCATCCGGCCATGACGATCTCCGTCCCCGCCGATCCCAACTCCAGCTTGCGGGTCAGTGCGGCGCGCACCGGTTCGGAGTGGGTGAGCACACCGCCGGACAGCACCACCGGGGTACGCTCCCCGGGCGTGCGCACCTGGTGCACCGTGTGCGCCAGGTGGCCCGCGGCGGCCTCCACGATCACCTCCGCGGCCGGATCACCCGCCGTGTGCGCCTCGCTGACCAGCGGGGCGAGCGTGGCCAGCGCCACCGGAGGCCCCTCGGTCAGTGTCCGGGCGAAGTTGCGTGCGTGCTCCTCGGGCCAGTGGTCCTCCCGATCGGTCGGGCGCTGGCCGGGGATGACCCGCTTGGCCACCGTGCGCGCCAACGGACTGAGCTCCCCGCCGCGGGACAGCTGCCGGGCGGTCTCCTTCGCGGCCTGGTGACCGATCCAGAACGCCGAGCCGTCGTCGCCGATCAGCCATCCCATGCCGTCGGCCGACCGGGCGCGCCGCCGTTCCTGGATCCTCGTCGCGATCGCCCCGGTCCCGGCGATGAGCACCGTTCCGTCGGGCAGCGGTGTGCCCGAGGCGAAGGCGACCTCGTCGTCACCGGTGAACCTCGCCGTCCCACGGGGCAGGCCCGCCTCGACCAGGGCCCCCTCCATCCGCGCGCGCACGTCCGCGTCCCGCAGCGCCGACACTCCGGCCAGACCGACCACCACCGCCGCGACCTCCTGGCGCGCCCACCGTTCGGCGCGGTCCAGCGCTCCCTCGACCGCCTCGGTCAGCTGGGCGGCGGCCCGGATGACGCCGTGGGTGTTGGGGTTGGCGCCGCCCGCCCACGACTCGCCCAGCCGTTCACCGGTCAGGGTGGTCACCAGGGCGCGGGTGGTGGTGCCGCCCGCGTCCACCCCCACCACGACGCGCGTCGCACCGCGCACGGACCGGGTTCCCTGTCGTTTCGGTACCGAAGGAGGAGTCACACCGTAGAGGTGCCCCTCCGTGACGTTCGCTACTCCTCCGTCACGGCCCTGCGCCCGAACCGGAATGGACGACCGGCCCCGTCCGCCGCACCGAGGGAAAACAGATAGCCACGTCCCTCCGAGTCCTGATAGGCAGACTGTCATGACGAAGACTTCCGAACCGGACCCGACCCCTGCCTCGGAGACGGCCTGGACGGTACGCGGCACCGACCGCGACGAGTTTCCCGAGGTCGCCCGGGTGGTGGGCGAGGCGCTCCTGGCACCGGGCACGGTGGAGGATCGCCTGGAGCACATCCGCCCGCTCATGGACGACCACGGCTACCAGCGCATCCTGGTGGCGGTGGACGGTGACGAGATCATCGGGGCGGTCAACGACTTCGGGTTCGAGATGACGATGCCCGGCGGTCCGCGCCCGGTCGCGGGCGTCACCGGCGTGGGGGTGTGGCCCACCCGCCGCAGGAGGGGCGTGCTCAGCGCGCTCATGCGCCGCCAGCTCCACGAACTGCGGGAACGGGGCGAGAGCCTCGCGGCCCTGTGGGCGTCCGAGGGCGGTATCTACGGCCGGTTCGGCTACGGGGCGGCCGCGATGGAGACACGGCTGACCATCGCCCGACCGCACGCCGCGCTCGTGCCCGACGCCCCGCGCGATCCCGCGCTCACCCTGCGCCTGCTCGGTGCCCAGGAGGCCCGCGGACAGGTGACCGAGGTGTTCGACAGGGTGTTCCCCACCCAGATCGGCCGCTTCCGGCGCAGCGCGGTCTGGTGGGACCGCGCCCTGAAGGACACCCCGGAGGTGCGCGGCGACCGTACCGGGCTGAACGCCGCCGTCGTCAGCGACGCCGACGGCCCCCGGGGATACGCCCTGTACCGGACGCGCAGGAGCTACGACCAGGCCGGCTGGCACAGCGAGCTGCACGTCGAGGAACTGGTCGCCGCCACGCCCGCGGCGCGGGTGGCCCTGTACGACCACGTGTTCCAGCGCGACCTGGTCGCCACGGTCGTCCTGGAGAACGCCGCCGTGGACGACCCGCTGTGGACCCTCATGGCCGACCGGCAGCGGATCAGTGCCGTGCCGACCACCGGTCTGTGGATGCGGTTGGTGGACGTGCGCGCCGCTCTGGCCGAACGTTCCTACGCCGCGCCGGTCCGG
Source organism: Nocardiopsis sp. KDC1DS13DA1 (assembly GCF_055632325.1). Lineage (NCBI taxonomy): Bacteria > Bacillati > Actinomycetota > Actinomycetes > Streptosporangiales > Nocardiopsidaceae > Nocardiopsis > Nocardiopsis sp. KDC1DS13DA1. The sequence goes on along the minus strand of NZ_JBVMUY010000023.1, from coordinate 58,614 downwards.
ACGGTGGTCGAGGTCCGCGACCGGTTCGCCCCCTGGAACGCGGGCCGGTGGCGGCTCAGGGCCGACGGCGACGGCGCCGCGGTCGAGAGCACCGGCGACGCTCCGGACCTGTCCCTGGACGTGTCCCACCTGGGTGCCGCCTTCCTCGGTCAGCACACGCTCGCCGCCCACGTCGCGGCCGGAGTGGCCACCGAGCACACCCCGGGCGCGGCCGACCGGCTGGACGCCGCGCTGCGGGTGCCCCACGCACCCCTGTGCGGCATGATCTTCTAGGGCTCCGGCGAGGTCACCTGGCGATTCGCGCACGCGCGCGCGAGCGTCGGAGGCCGGGTTTCGGGCGGTGAGCCGCCCCGCCGGGTGAGGTCCGACGACGGGCACGAGCACGTCGGCTTCTGGGGCCCGACCGCGCCGCCGAGCCGCGTCGTCCGGTCGACGGAGCAGGCCGCGTCCACGCGTGGAGGCCCGGGGCGCCCCCGGGCCTCCACTCACTCGCACACGTCGTCAGGCGTGGTGGCGATCGTCGCGGCCGGTGCTGTTGCCGTTGCCGTTGTCGCCGTTGTACCCGTCCTCGACGAGGCAGAAGTCGACGTGGCTCAGCTCGTAGAAGTCGAACGGGTTCGGGGAGTTGAGGTTGAGCGGCGCGTGGAGGGTCATGTCCGCTCCGATGCCGATGGGCCGGTAGTCGTACAGGTTGGCGTTCGGGCCGCCCTTGACGATGACGCCGGTGGCGACGAGGTCACCGCTGATACTGAAGTCGAAGACCTGGTCGTCCACGATGTCGGAGATGGTGACCGGTCCGAACGTGCCCTCGGTCACGGGCTCCACCTTGAGGGTGAAGTCGCACTCGAAGTCGAGGTCGGTGAACGTCGGGTTGTCGTCCACCTCCATCGGCGGCACGGCAGCCATGAGCTGGGGGCCCGGGTCCAGCGGCTGGGCCCAGGCGGGGGCGGCGACGGCGACCGCCGCCGCCGTGGTCAGGCCGACGCCGACGAGGTGGAAACCCAACCTCACGTGTTTGGACGCGGTCTTCTCCCGTGTGACTGCTCGCATGCCGTGTGCTCCTTCGTTGTCTTCGCGGTGTCGCGGCCTCGGCCTTCCGGAACGGTCGGCGCTGACCCGTCGGTAGCCGTTCTGGCTTCGAAGCCCAGGTCCGCACCGGCCACGCCGATGCTGACATAAGCGAAGAGTAATCAAATAGAGACACTCCGTGTTTTCCCTGGTCGGGGTGTGCGGAGTGTGTCAGGTGGAGCACTGTTCGTCGCCGCGCACGAGGGGCCGGGCACGCGCTCTGAGCGCGTGCCCGGCCCCGGTGCGGATGCGTCCTAGCGCAGCGCCTTGACCAGCCGCTCGACGTCGTCCTCGTCGTTGTACAGGTGGAACGAGGCCCGCAGCCGTCCGGCGCGGGTGGCGGTGACGATCCCGGCCTCCGCCGCCCGTCGGGCGGACTCCTGGGAGACCTCCAGCGACACGATCGCCGACCCGGTCGGTTCCAGGCCCATGGCGGTGCGGAACCCGTCCCCCAGGGCGGTGTCGTGTCGGTGGATCGCCTCCACACCGACCTCCTCGAGGAGGTCCAGGGCCGGGGCCAGCCCCACCCACGCCGACCACACCGGTGCGAGGTCCAGACGGCGCGTTCCGGCGGCCAGTCGCAGCGGGCCGCCGTACAGGGACGTCCAGGGGTCCTCGCCCGCGAACCAGTTCGCGGCGAGCGGCCGGAGCGTGGCCAGCGCCTCCTCCGTGCCGGTCAGCAGCGCCGCCCCGCGCGGCCCGAGCGCCCACTTGTAGGTGCTGCACACGGTGAAGTCGACGCGGTCCGCGGGCACGGGGAGCCAGCTGAAGGACTGGGTCGTGTCGACCATCAGCCGTGCGCCGTGGTCGGCGCACGCCGTGATCAGTTCCTCCAGCGGGGCGATCGCGCCGTCGGCCGACTGGACGGCGGCCACGGCCACCAGGGCCGTGGCCGGGCCGACCTCCTCGGGCAGCCGGTCGAGGGGGACCTCGCGGACGCGGATCCCCTCGTCCTGCCGGGCCATGAAGGGGAAGACCACCGACGCGAACTCGTTCTCCGCGACCAGGACCTCCGAGCCCGGGGGCAGGCTCGCCGCGATCGTCCCGGCGAACTGGGAGACGTGGGTGCCCGCGGCGACCCGGTCGACGGGGACGCCGGTCAGGCGGGCGTAGGCGGCGCGGGCGGAGTCCACGGCGGCGTCGGTGTCGGCCGCCTGGAAACGGCCGGTGGCCACCTCGTGGGTGTGCCGTTCGAGGGCCCGCAGCGCCCGGTGGGGCGGGAGGCCGTGGGTGGCGGTGTTGAGGTAGGTGACCTCGGGGGAGAACTGCTGTCGTGCGGCGTCGAGGCGGGATCGGCTGTCGTCCATACCCTGATGCTCACAGCGGCGGACCGGTCGCTCAAGGGCCAATCCGGGCGGAAGTGGCGCCCGGCTCCGGTGCGGGTCAGCTGCGGAACTTGGCCTGTGCCGTGGTCGATCCGGCCATGAGCTTGTTGAGCAGGCGGACCAGTTCGCGGCGCTCCTCGGGTTCGAGGGCCTCGGCCCAGGCGCTCTCGCGCCGGTTGTGGGCGCGGAAGCCGCCCAGGATCGCGCCGTAGCCCGCCTCGGTCAGGCTGAGCTGGAGGGCGCGGCGGTCGTGCTCGGCGCGTTCGCGCACGATGAGCCCGTCGCGTTCGAGGGTGTTGAGCAGGGCGGACAGGGCGGCGCGGCTCATGCCGGAGATCTCGGCGGTGGTCTTGGCCTCCATCGGTCCGGCCAGCCACAGCGCGAAGATCACGCGGAACCCCGGCCAGGTGAGTCCCCTGGGCCGGTGGACGGACGACTCCAGGTCGTAGATGACCATGCTCGTCGCCCGGTTGAGCGTCAGGACCATGCGCATGGCCTCCGCGTCGACGGAGGGCAGCTCTCGTTCCGCCTTCTGCACCGCGTAGTCGACGAATGACCAGAACGTGAGATCGGTTGGGGGAGCGGTGTTATGGGTCACCTCACCAGCCTAGTACCTGCCTCCGGCGCCGTGCGGGCGGATTCCGCCCGTCCCGGTCGAACTCCGGCGGAGCGGTCCGGGGGGGCGGGTGTCGTGGTGGGGGGTGCGGCCGGGCGGGGCGGGTAACCTCGGTGTGTGACCTGTATCACCAGGCCGGCGGCCGGAGGCCTCTTGGTCGTGTGGTGCGGAGCACGTTATGGTCTAAATCATCAAAGGTTTGATCAATTGGGCGGCAGGCCGTCGTCCATGAGCGAGTGAGGGGTCCCACGACCATGGCCAAGCCGTTCGCCTCGTCCGCCGACACCGAGGCCAAGGAGCAGACGCTGGAGGTCCTGGCCGACGGCGTCTACGCGCTCACCGCCGAGGGCGACCCCAACGTGGGCGCGATCGAGGGCGAGGACTTCGTCGTCGCCTTCGAGGCCCTGGCCACCCCCGCCGCCGCGCGGGACTGGCTCGCCCTCCTGCGCGAGCACACCGACAAGCCGGTGCGCTACCTCGTGCTCTCGCACTACCACGCCGTCCGCGTCCTGGGCGCCAGCGCCTTCGACGCCGACATCATCATCACCCACGAGAAGACCCACGAACTCATCCGCGAACGCGGCAAGGAGGACTGGGCCAGCGAGTTCGGCCGCATGCCCCGCCTGGCCAAGGACCCCGACTCCGTCCCCGGCCTGACCTGGCCCACCCAGACCTTCGCCGACCGCACCACCATCGACCTGGGCGGCGACCGCGGCGAACTGGTCTTGGAGTACTTCGGCCGCGGCCACACCGAGGGCGACATCGTCGCCTGGCTGCCCAGGCACAAGATCCTGTTCGCCGGTGACCTGGTCGAGGCCGAGGCCGCCCTCTACACCGGCGACGCCTTCCACCGCGACTGGGCCGGACCCACCCTCGACCGCGTCGCCGCGCTGGAGGCCGAGGTGCTCATCGGCGGCCGCGGCGCGGTCACGCACGGCCGAGCGAACGTCGACGCCGCCATCAACCAGACCCGCGGCTTCCTCACCACGATGATCCGCGAGGTCGGCGCCGTCCACGAGCGCGGCGGCACGCTCAAGGAGGCGTTCGAGGCCGCCCACGCCGCCCTGGAGGGGGCCTACGGGCACTGGCCGATCTTCGAGCACTGCCTGCCCTTCGACGTCTCCCGCCTGTGGGACGAGTTCCGCGGCATCGAGCGGCCGGTCATCTGGACCGCCGACCGCGACCGCCAGGTGTGGGACCAGCTCCAGGGCTGATTCCGGCCGCCACCGCCCGGGGGCCGCTCCGCCGAAGGGCGGGACACCCCCGCCGGACGCCTCCGGTGCGGCACCTCCCGGCGGTGCCTCCGGCGCCCTACCACCGACCATCCCCCGACCACCGCGCCCGTGCGGGCGCCCCACGCCGAACGGAGCCCACGATGCGCCCTCCAGCTCCACGTCCCCCCGCCGACACCGTCGCCGACCCCGTCCTGGTGCTCGGCGCGGGGCCGGTCGGCCAGACCGCGGCCCTGCTCCTGGCCCGGCGCGGGGTGCCCGTACGGATCCTCGACACCAGACCCGAACGCGACGCCGTCGGCTCCAAGGCCATCTGCCAACAGCGCGACGTGCTGGACGTGTGGGACTGGCTCGGCGCCGGGACCATCGTCGAGGAGGGACTGACCTGGGACACCGCCCGCACCTTCTACCGGGACCGCGAACTGTTCAGCGTCCGCCTCCCCGACCCCGGCGCCTCACCCCTGCCCCCCTTCGTCAACATCTCCCAGTCCCGCACCGAACAGGTCCTCGACCGCCTCCTGGACGAGGCGGGCGTGGAGACGCTGTGGAACCACCACGTCACCGGGATCGCCCAGGACGACGACGGCGTCGACGTCGGCTGCGCCACCCCCGGCGGTCCGGTCCGCCTGCGCGGCTCCCACGTCCTGGCCTGCCTCGGCGCACACGGCGGCGTCGTCCGCGAGGCGCTCGGCCTGGGGTTCGGGGGAACCTCCTTCGACGACCGCTTCCTCATCTGCGACATCCGCGCCGACCTGCCCGGTTGGGAACGCGAACGCCGCTTCTACTTCGACCCCGAGTGGAACCCCGGCCGCCAGGTGCTCATCCACCCCTGCCCCGACTCGGTGTTCCGCATCGACTGGCAGGTCCCCGCCGACTTCGACCTCGACGCCGAACGCGCCACCGGCCGCCTGGACGCCCGCATCCGCCAGATCATCGGCGAGCGCCCCTACGAGATCGTCTGGAACTCGGTCTACCGCTTCCACACCCGCGTGGTCGACCGCATGCGCTCGGGCCGCGTCCTGCTCGCCGGGGACTGCGCCCACCTGGTCGCCCCCTTCGGCGCCCGCGGCCTCAACTCCGGTGTCCAGGACGCCGAGAACGCCGCCTGGAAGCTCGCCTACGTCCGCGCCGGCTGGGCGGGGGAGGAACTCCTGGAGAGCTACCACACCGAACGCCACGCCGCCGCGCTGGAGAACGCCGAGATCACCAGCGCCACCATGCGCTTCCTCGTCCCGCACGGTCCCCAGGAGCACGACCGCAGGCTCGACGTCCTCGACCGCGCCCTGACCGACCCCTCGGTCCACCCGAACGTCGACTCCGGCCGCCTGGCCGAACCCTTCTGGTACACCGACTCCGCCCTGACCACCCCCTGCCCCGACCGCCCGTTCGGCGGCCGGCCCCCGCGCGGCCGGACCCCCGACCCCTGCCCCGGGGTGATCCTGCCCGACGCACCCGCCGCGCTCCTCGGCACCGAGCGGCCCGGACGCCTGCGCCCCCTGCTCCGCGAGGGCTTCACCCTCCTGCTCGGCCCCACCCCGCGGGGACAGGACCCCGACGCGCTCCTCGACCGCGTCCGCGCCACCGCCGAACACGCCTGCCCGGCCCCGACCACCGTCCTGCGCCTGGCCGACGTCGACACCACCGGAGCACTCACCCGCGCCCTGGACCCGGCCCCCGGGCAGGTGTGGATCGTGCGCCCCGACGCCCACATCGCCGCCGTCGTCCCCGGAACCGACACCGCCGCCCTGCACACGGCCCTGCGCGCCGCCCTGGGCCTGACGCCCGACCGGGCCGCGTCCGACGCGCGACACCCGCGGACCACCACGACCCGCTGATCCCGACCAGCCCGCGGCTCCGGCCGCACGGCCCCACGACCACGGTAAGGAGATCACCGCCATGGCCCACTACCGCAGTGTCGGCGAGGTGCCCCGCACCCGCCACACCCAGCACCGCAACCCCGACGGCGGCCTGTACTACGAGGAGCTCATGGGGGAGGAGGGCTTCTCCAGCGACTCCTCGCTCCTGTACCACCGCGCGATCCCGTCGGCGATCGTCGACGCCGCAGAGTGGGAGCTGCCCGACCTGACCCGCACCCGCAACGCGCCGATGGTGCCCCGCCACCTGAGGCTGCACTCGCTCTTCGCCGACCAGGACTGGAAGGCCGCCGACGTCGTCGAGTCGCGCCGCCTGGTCCTGGGCAACGACGACGTGCGCATCTCCTACGTCGTCGCAGGGGCGCCCTCGGAGCTGTACCGCAACGGCATCGGCGACGAGTGCGTCTACGTCGAGTCCGGCCAGGCCCGGGTGGAGACCGTCTTCGGCGCCCTCGACGTCGGCCGCGGCGACTACGTCGTCCTGCCGCGCGCCACCACCCACCGCTGGGTGCCCACCGGTGACGGGCCCCTGCGCGCCTACGTCGTGGAGGCCAACAGCCACATCGCTCCGCCCAAGCGCTACCTGTCCCGCTACGGGCAGTTCCTGGAGCACGCCCCCTACTGCGAACGCGACCTGCGCGGCCCCTCCGAGCCGCTGCTCGCCGACGGCGAGAACGTGGACGTGCTCATCAAGCACCGCGGCGACGGCCCCGGCGGGATCTCCGGCACCCGCTACACCTACCCCACCCACCCCTTCGACGTCGTGGGCTGGGACGGGTGCCTGTACCCGTACGCGTTCAACATCGACGACTTCCAGCCGATCACCGGCCGGGTCCACCAGCCGCCGCCCGTCCACCAGGTGTTCGAGGGGCACAACTTCGTCATCTGCAACTTCGTGCCCCGCAAGGTGGACTACCACCCCGAGTCCATCCCCGTGCCCTACTACCACTCCAACGTGGACTCCGACGAGGTCATGTTCTACTGCGGGGGCGACTACGAGGCCCGCAAGGGCTCCGGCATCGGGCAGGGGTCGATCTCCCTGCACCCGGGCGGCCACTCCCACGGCCCCCAGCCCGGCGCCTACGAGCGCAGCGTCGGCGTGCACTACTTCGACGAGCTCGCCGTCATGGTCGACACCTTCCGCCCGCTCGACCTGGGCGAGGGCGGCCTGGCCAGTGACGACGGCGGCTACGCCTGGACCTGGGCGGGCGGGAGGAGGAACCGGTGACCCACCCCCTCTACCGCCGCCTGTTCGACGACGCCGCGCTCTTCCCGCCCGGCAACGCCCCCATGGGCCAGGCCGTGCCCGCCCACCGCGGGTACCGCGCCGGGTGGCGCGACGGCTACGTCGGCCCGTTCCTGGTCGCCGACGGCCGGGTGGCCGAACTCCGCGCCGTCCTGGCCAGGGAGGAGGACGCACCCGGGCCGCTGCCCGTCGTGGTCACCGTCCCCGGCGGCCCCGACGGCATCGGCCCCGCCGTGGAGTCCGTCCTGGCCGACCCCGCGCTGCGGCTGGTCGGGGTCGAGACCGCGGCGGCGCCCGGCGCGGCCGGGGATGCCGCCCGGCGGCTCACCCGCCACCTGCCGCCGGGCGCGTCCGGGTTCGTGGAGGTCTCCCGGCGGGGGGACGTGCCCGCCGACCTGGACGCCCTGGTCGGCACCGGCCACAGCGCCAAGTTCCGCACCGGCGGACTGACCCCCGAGGCCCACCCCGACGAGGCCGAACTCGCCGCGTTCGTGGCCGCCGCGGTGTCCCGTGAACTCCCGTTCAAGTGCACCGCCGGACTGCACCACGCCGTCCGCCGCACCACGGCCGAGGGTTTCGAGCAGCACGGGTTCCTCAACCTGCTCGTCGCCACCGCCGCGACCGTCGACGGAGCCGGAACCGACGACCTCGCCGGGGTCCTCGCCGACCGCGACGCCGCAGCCCTGGTCGACGCCGCCGCCCGGCTCACCCGGGACCAGACCGAGGCCGTCCGCGGGCGGTTCGTCTCCTTCGGCACGTGCAGCGTCGTCGACCCCCTGGAGGACCTGGTCGTCCTCGGCGCACTGGTCCCCGACGCCCGGCCGCACTGACCACCACCACCGTAGAAAGCGACAGCGATGCCCGACACCTGGCTCGACCTGGACCCGGACGCGCCGTTCGGCCCGGCCACCCTGCCCTACGGGGTGTTCAGCACCGACACCGACCCCGCCCCGCGCACCGGCGTCGCGATCGGTGACCACGTCCTGGACCTGGGCGCCGCCGCCCGGGCTCTGGAGGCCCCCTTCGCCGACACCGTCGCCCAGCCCGACCTCGACGCCCTCCTGGCCGCCGGACGGCCCGTATGGGACACCGTGCGCGCCACCCTGACCGCGTGGTTCACCGACCCGGCCCACGCCGACGCGATCCGCCCGCACCTGGTCGACCGGTCCTCGGTCCGGCTGCACCTGCCGTTCACGGTGGCCGACTACGTGGACTTCTACGCCTCGGAGCACCACGCGAGCAACGTCGGCCGGATGTTCCGCCCCGACCAGGAGCCGCTCACGCCCAACTGGAAGCACCTGCCCATCGGCTACCACGGCCGGTCCGGCACCGTCGTGGTCTCGGGCACCGACATCGTGCGCCCCACGGGCCAGCGCAAGCCCCCGACCGAGCCCACCCCCCTCTTCGGGCCGTCGGCGCGCCTGGACATCGAGGCCGAGGTCGGTTTCGTCGTCGGGACACCCAGCGCCATGGGCGAGCGCGTCGCCGTGGACGACTTCGCCGACCACGTGTTCGGGGTGTTCCTGCTCAACGACTGGTCCTCGCGCGATCTCCAGGCGTGGGAGTACGTGCCGCTGGGCCCCTTCCTGGGCAAGTCCTTCGCGACGTCGGTCTCGCCGTGGATCGTGCCGTTGGCCGCCCTGGAGTCGGCGCGGGTCGAGCAGCCCGCCCAGGACCCCGAACCGCTGCCCTACCTGCGCGGCAGCCAGCACTGGGGACTGGAACTGGACCTGGAGGTGCGGATCAACGGGTACACGGTGTCGCGTCCGCCGTTCGCCACGATGTACTGGACGGCCGCCCAGCAGCTCGCGCACATGACGGTCAACGGTGCGTCGCTGCGCACCGGCGACGTGTACGCGTCGGGCACGGTCAGCGGTCCCGAGCGCGGGCAGCGCGGGTGTCTGCTGGAGCTGACCTGGAGCGGCAGGGAGCCGCTGCGGCTGCCCGACGGTACCGAGCGCACCTTCCTGGAGGACGGCGACGAGGTGGTCATCACCGCGACCGCGCCCGGCCCGGACGGGACCCGGGTGCACTTCGGTGAGGTCACCGGCCGGATCCTGCCCGCCCGGTAGCCCCGCCCCCCGCTGACCAGGCCCCGCGCACCCTTCCGAGGGCGGACGTGCGCGGGGCCTCCATGCTGATGTGCGCCGTTCCGGTGCGAACAAAGGCAGATGAGATCAATGCCCGGTCTCGTCACGGAAAGGAGGTGGGGATGCGGGAATGCGTGCCGGAGTCGGGGATCGTGTCGTCTGTGGTGGGTGGAGGTGCACCCGGCACGCCGGTGGACGGCCCCGTGCCACCGCGAACGGGAGAGGGCTCACCACGAATACGGCGTGGACTCCTGTCGCTGGTGCCGATCCGCACGACTACGGCGGTACCGCCTACTGATGGTCGTACGCGAGGGCGCGGCACGGAGCATCCGATCACTGGCGGAGCGGGCGAGGCGGGGCTCGTACCCCGCCCCCGCGTCCCTAGCCTGAGGGGCATGCCTACCCCCTCCGAGACTCGGCGCCCACACCCCTTCGACGTCGACGCCTTCCTCCAGCGCCCCCTGGTCGCCCGCGTGGCCACCATCAACTCCGTCGGCGCACCCGCGGTCAGGCCGGTCTGGTTCCTGTGGGAGCGGGGCTCCATGTGGTGGATCACGGGTTCCTACGCGGTCGTGGCCAAACACCTGGAACGCGACCCGCGCGCCTCCGCGGTCGTGGACACCTGCGATCTGGAGCGCATGGAGTTCCTCCAGGTGACCATGCACGGCCGGGCCGAGGTGGTGCCCTTCGACCCGGCCCTGGCGCGGCGCAAGCTGCGCCGCTACCTGGGTGACGACGAGACGACCTGGCACCCGGACTTCCGGTACTACGCCGACGATGGCCGCCTGGTCCGCTTCACGCCGGACCGTACCCTCGTCCAGGACCTGTCCAAGACCGTGGACTGATGTACCGGGCGGCCGCCCGGCAGTTCGCGCGCATGACGGTGAACGGGTGCGCCGCCGCTTCGCGCTCCCCACGGCCGACGTCGCCCCGATCCCGGCGGGCACGCTCGCCGGTCCGGTCGTCACGGTCCTCATGGCGGTGGGGGAGCGGGCCCCGTGATCCGTGCAACCGTCCGTTCGTTTGCCGCGTCGAAGGTGCGACGCGCACACCCTGACGCGCGACGGCACGGAAGGACCCGGCCCGTCCATGAAGCTCGCGAAGGACCACGACGGCACACGCCCCGTGTTCGACCCGACCCTCCCCGAGGAGATGCTCCGGGGGCTGCGCACGGACACCGTCGAGATCAGGCAGGCTCCCGCGCGGGCGCGGCCACGGCTACTGCGAACCCGGAGGGAACGCCTGGTCACAGGGGCGGTCCCCTTCACGGTGACCCTGTCCGCGGTGGCCGTGTGCGACTTCGTGCTGGGTCCCTCCGCCGACGCGGCCGCCATCGGCGTGGGTTTCCTGGGGCTGTTCGCCTACATACCGGTGCGCCTGTCCGGGAAAGGCATGAAGAACGTGGGAAGGAGCCTGGTCGCGGGGTTCTTCGCCTCCCTGGGGACGGTGGGGCTCACGTTCATCGTCGGGACCTTCATCTACTTCCTCTTCGTCCACCTCCTGCGGTACGCACTCTTCGTGTCTCTCGGGAAGCGGGAGGAGTACCTCGTGCCCGCGGACCGCTTCGTCGACCCTGCCACGCTCGGATACGAGGCGCGCGGGAGGCTGCGCCGGATCCAGGGCGCGTGCGACCGCGTGGAGCAGGCCCAGCGCCTGATCCCGGACTTGGACGCCCGGTCGGCACTGGTCGTCCTGCGCGAACAGGAGTGGCTCGCGGCGCGCGACCTGGCCCGGATCGCGCCGCTCGGCGCGCAGGTCTCCAGGCTGAGTGCCGAGGCCGCCTCCGACCGGGTCCGTGAGGCCGTGCGCCCCCGGGCGGACGCGGTGAGGGAGGCCGACCGCCAGGTGGACCGTCGACTGGGCCGGGTCGACAGGTACATGCTCCCGGTGGACGCGGCACTCACCGCCCACCGGGAGTGGGAACAGCTCTCCCAGTTGGCCGGAGGCACCGATGGCTACGCCGACCTGCTCGCGCGCGGCGGCTCCGAGCCCGCCGGGCCGCTTGCGCACGACCTCCGCGGGGACCCCGCGCTGCTCGCGGTGCGGACCGCGATCCAGGAACACGTGCGCGAGGCCCACGAGGCGGCTCTCTGGCTGACCTCGGCGGTCGGGGACAACGGTTAGGCCGCGCTGCCCCGCGTGTCCGCGGACACGCGGGGCAGCGGCCCCCGGCGCTCGACCGGGGAGCGTCACGCCGGGGTGAACACGGCGGCGTGGTCCCGGGCGAACCCGGTGACGTCGCGTGCGGGATGGCCGGTGAGGTCGGCGACCGACGTGTGCACCTGGGCGGCCTCGCCCCTGGCGTAGTGCGCGTAGTCCTCCACGAGGCCGTCGAGCTGCCACGGTGGCAGGACACCGGTCAGGGCCGCGGTGAACCGCTCGGCGGACGCCTCCCGGAAGGTGATGTCCCGCCCGGTCGCGGCGGAGAGCGCCTGGGCGATCTGCTCGTGGGTCACGGCCCGGGGGCCGGTCAGCGTGTAGGTGCGGCCGGTGTGCCCCGTGCCGGTCAGCACGGCCGCGGCGGACTCGGCGATGTCCCTGGTGTCGACGGCGCTGACGGCGGCGCCGCCGATGGGCGCGGCGAACCAGCCCCGCGTGATGGTTCCGGCGAAGCCGATCAGCGCCTGCATGTAGAGGTTGGGGCGCAGCACGGTGTGCTCGATCCCCAGCCGCCGCACATGCGCCTCGACCTCGGCGTGCCAGCGCAGGAACCGCACCGGCGAGTCGGCGCGCGCCGCGTACTGCGAGAGCAGCACGAGCCGCCGCACGCCGGCGGCACGGGCGAGGTCGGCGAAGCGGATCTGGAGCGCGGCGGCGTCCTCCGCCGAGGGGCTGTTGAGGAAGACGCCGTCGACGCCTTTGAGAGCGGCGGTGACCGACTCCGGATCCCGCAGGTCGGCGACGGCGTTCTCGACACCGGGAACGGGACGGCCGGGGTCGCGGGTCATGGCGCGGACCGTGACGCCACGGGTTCGCAGGGCGGGGACCAGGGACGATCCGACGGTTCCGGTCGCGCCGGTCACGAGTACGGTGGGGGCGTCCATCGTGCTGTGTTCCTTCCTCTGGGCAGCCGGGACCTGTTCCCGGCGGGTGCGTCTGGGGTTCGGCGTGTTCCGGGGGAGCCGGGACCGCGCCGCCACACCACGACGATCGCGCGGACCAGCCACCGCTCGCGTCGGTGACGATCACCTACTTCGGCGGCGGACGGCGTCCCGCGTAGGGTTGGCGCCATGCCCGCGCCGTCTCCCCGCCCGCTCGTCGGCCGACGTGACGAGATCGACCGTCTGCGTACCCTCATCGGCGCCGCGCAGCGGGGCGAGGGCGGTGCGCTCGTCCTCCGCGGCGAGCCGGGCATCGGCAAGAGCGCGCTGCTGGACCACCTCGAACACACGGTGCCGGAGCGGTTCCGGGTCATCCGCGCCTCCGGAGCGGAGTTCGAGGGTGAGCTGCCGTTCGCGGCACTGCACCACCTGTGCGTGCCGGTGCTGGCCCACCTCGACGAGCTGCCGGCCCCCTACCGTGACTCCCTCCTGGTCGCGTTCGGGTTGGCCGAGGGCGAACCGGACCCGTTCCGCGTCGGCCTCGCCGCGCTCGGACTGCTGGCCGCCGCGGCGGCCGATCGGCCGCTGCTGTGCGTCGTCGATGACGCGCACTGGATGGACACCGCCTCGACGAGGGCGTTGACGTTCCTGGCCAGGCGCGTGGCGTCGGAGCCGGTCGCGGTGGTGTTCGCGGCCCGCGACTCCGGAGCCGCCCGTGAGCTGGACGAGCTGCCCGGACTGGCGGTCGGCGGCCTGGGGGACGCGCATGCGCGCACCCTGCTGGCGCGGGAGAAGGCGGTGACGCTCGACGAGCGGGTGCGCGACCGGGTTCTCGCCGAGGCGCGCGGAAACCCGCTGGCCCTGATCGAGCTGCCCAAGGCCGGCGGTTTCGTACTGCCCGCGCCGTCGCCGGTCGCGGTTCGGATCGAGCGGAGCTTCCAGGCCAGGATGGCGGGGCTGGCCCCGGACGCGCGCCTGCTGCTGATCCTCGCGAGCGCCGACCCCACCGGTGACCCGGGTCTGCTCTGGGAGGCGGCCCGGAGGTCGGGTCTCGGCGGGGGCGCCGCGGGTGCCGCCGCCGAGGGGTCCGGGCTGGTGCGTTTCGGCACGCGTGTGCGGTTCTGCCACCCGCTGGCGCGTTCGGCGGCCTATCGCGCGGCCGGGCCTGAGCGGCGCCGCGCGGCGCACCGGGCACTGGCCGACGCCACCGACCCGGTCGCCGCACCGGACCGGCGGGCCTGGCACCGCGCCCAGGCCACCAGCGGTCCGGACGACGATGTGGCGGCGGAGCTGGAGTCGTCGGCCTCGCGCGCGCGGGCACGTGGAGGTGTGGCGGCCGCCGCCGCGTTCCTCGAACGTGCGGCGGTGCTGTCCCTCGACCCGGGGCGGCGGACCGAGCGCACCCTCGCGGCCGCGCGGACCACACTCGACGCGGGCGGGGCGGACGCGGCGGCGGAGCTGCTGGCCGGTGTCGACACCGAGACGCTGGATGATCTCCAACACGCGTCGGTCGACCTGTTGCGCGGGCGGATCGCCCTCGTCGGCGGCGCGGACGGGGCGGTCGGCGGCCCGGAGCTCATCCTGAGGGCGGCACGGCGGCTCGCCGCCGTCGATCCGCGACGGTCACGCGCGTGCTTCGTGGCGGCGCTGGAGACGGGGCTCGTCGTGGGCAGGGCCGCCGGCGTGATGGAACGGGTGCTCGACGCGGCGCGTGCGACCGCACCGCGACTGGAGCCGGGGGCGGACCCCGATCTCCTCGACGCGCTGGTGCTGTGGGGCACCGAGGGTCACCGTACCGGTGTTCGGGAGCTGCGGCGGGCGCTCACCGGCGACGACGCCGGGTGGGCCCGGGCGCCGGCGCTGGCCACGATGGTCGCGGGCGAACTGTGGGACATGGACCTGCACGCGGCGGTCGTCGGGTGGCTGGTGCGCACCGGCAGGGACACCGGATCACCGGTCACCAGTCGGCTCGGCCTGTCCCAGGTGGCGGTCTCCGCGGTGCTCACCGGTGACTTCGGGCGGGCGATGGCCGCGATCGCCGAGGAGGAGGCGATCGCCGACGCCCTCGGCGACGTGCCGCAGATGTACCCGAGAGTGCGCCTGGCGGCGATGCGCGGCCGCCGGCGGGAGGCGCTCGACCTGTTCGCCGAGGCGGCGAGGCGGGGCACGGGGCAGTTGGCCGCGAGCGCTCCCGGGCCGGAGGCCGTGCTGTACAACGGCCTGGCCGAGTACCCGGCCGCGATGGCCGCGGCCGGGCGTGCCGTGGCGGAGGGCGGGCTGTACCACGCGAGCGTCGCACTGCCCGAGTTGGTGGAGGCCGCGGTCCGGTGCGGAGAGGACGCCGTCGCGGAGGCGGCGCTGGAGTCGCTGCTCGAGCGCACGGAGCCCGCGGGAACCGCGTACGCCCGCGGCGTCGCGGCGGGCGCGCGGGCACTGGTGGGCGGAGGCGAGGACGACTACCGGGAGGCGATCGGGCATCTGGCGGGCGGTCCGCTGGCTCCGGAGCTCGCGCGGGCGCACCTACGGTACGGGGAGTGGCTGCGCCGTGCGGGCCGCCGTCGCGACGCGCGTGAGCACCTGCGCACCGCGCACGAACGACTGTCGCAGATCGGGATGGAGGCGTTCGCCCGGCGGGCGGCCGACGAGCTGCGCGCGACGGGGGAGGTGGCCCGCAGCCGCTCCGGGCACACCCGTGACAGCCTGACCATGCAGGAGACGCACATCGCGCGCCAGGTCGCGGCGGGTGCCACGTCCAAGGAGGTGGCCACACGCCTGTTCATCAGTCCCCGTACGGTGGACGCCCATCTGCGCAACATCTTCCGCAAGCTCGGTGTCACCTCGCGCAGGCAGCTCAGGGACCTGACCGACCTCCGATGACACGGAGCGGGGCCCGGACGCGCCAATAATGAATCTACGACGTAAAGGTGGCCGTTCGGTCGACCACCTTCCAACACGCACGGGGGTGCGCCCGGCAACGCGCCGGACGCACCCCGGGATCCGCACGAGCCGCCCTCACGAGGACCGGCGACCCACCGCCACGTCCACCTGGTTCACCGCGTTGGCCGTGGCGATCGAGAACACCAGGTGGGCCAGCTCGCCCTCGCTGAACCTCGCCTCGGCCTCCGCCCACACCGCGTCGGGCACCGGTCCGCGCCCGGTGGCGGTCATCGCCTCGGCCAGCTCCAGGGCGGCCCGCTCCTTGGGCGTGAACAGGTCGGTCTGCCGCCACACGGCGACCGCGTGCAGGCGGCGGTCGCTCTCGCCCTTCCCCGCGGCGGTCTGGGTGTGCTGGTCCACGCCGTGGGCGTTGCCGACCAGTTGGGCGGAGCGCACCAGGACGAGTTCGGTCAACAGGGGGTCCAGGAAGCCCACCGCCTTGTCGTGCAGGGCGGCCAGGGCCGTGTTCAACTGGGGAGCCACCCGGCGCGGCTCCATGCGGGGTTCGGAAAGCACGTCACTCATAGTGCAGAGGTTAGCGCTTCGGGTGACTTTCTGGGAGTGGTTTCCATGTTCACAAACTCCGGAGGACCGCCAACAGCGCGTCGATCTCCTCGACGGTGTTGTACACGTGCAGGCTCACCCGCACCGACCCGTCCCCCGGCTCCGCTCCCGCCTGGCAGTGGCTGTCCGACCGCACCATGAACCCGTGGCTGAACAGGATGAATCCCAGGTCGCCCGAGCTGATCCGCTCGTGCCGGAACGCCACGATCGACGACCGCCGCTGCACGGGGGAGCCCTCGGCCAGGCTCAGCTGGCACCCCAGCACCTCGAAGGCGGGGAGTGCGCCCAGCCCCCCGGTCAGCCGGGCCGCCAGCCCCGCGCACCAGCGGTCGATCCGCTCCACCCCGGCCCCGTCCAACCAGTCCAGGGCCGCCGCCAGGCTGGCGATCCCCACCGTGTTCGGCGTGCCGTCCCATCCGCCGGGGGAGAACCGCGGCCCGCGCGCCTGCCGCGCCCACACCGCTCCCGTCCCGGGCAGCGCCAGCGCCTTGTGCCCGGAGAAGACCACGAAGTCCACGTCCAGCGCGTCGACCGACACCGGCAGGTGCCCCACGCTCTGCGCCGCGTCCAGGCAGATCACCGTGTCCGGGCCGACCGCCTCGCGTACCCGGTGGACGTTCATGTCGCCCCCGTAGACGTGGTGCACGTGGGTCAGGGCCGCGAACCGCGTCCGGGGTCCGACCGCCTCGGCCAACGCGTCGGTGTCGTAGTCACCCGACCCCGCCTGCCTGGGCATCTCCACCACCCTCACCCCCACCCCGCGCCGGGACAGCGTGTCGCGCGCCTCCAACCACGGGGACAGGTTGGCCTGGTGGTCGGCGAACGGGACGACGATCTCGTCCCCGTCCGCCAGGAACCCCGTCAGCCAGTCCAGGGCGATCCTGCGCAGCCCCTCGGTCGTTCCGCCGACGAAGTGCACCGACGACCGCGCGGGCTCCGGGTCGCCGAGGAAGGCCCCGACTCGCCCACGGGCGCGCTCCACCATCGCCGTCGTCGCGTTGGCCCAGGGGTAGGTGCCGCGCCCCGCGTTGGCGTTGCCGCCGACCAGGTAGGCCTCGACCGCCTCCAGCACCGCGCGCGGCTTCTGCGACGTGGCCGCGCTGTCCAGGTAGGCCAGGCCGGGGTGTCCGGTGATGATCGGGAACTCCTCGCGCAGGGACCGCTGCCAGTCCCCGAGGTCCTCCCACGCCCCGCCCACCTCAGTCCCGTCCCAGCGGGGCGCCGGCGTCGCGCCAGGCGATGATCCCGCCCGCCAGGCTGCGCGTGTCGGGGTGGCCCATCCGGGTGAGCAGGGCGGCGTAGCGCGCCGACTGCTCACCGACCGGGCACGCCAGCAGGACGGGCTGCCGTGTGCCGAACGGCAACCCGCCGCGCAGCATCTCGTCGAAGAGCTCGTCCACGATGTTGACCGACCCCTCGATGTGCAGCGCCGCGTAGGCGAAGGGGCTGCGCAGGTCGACGACCAGCGGCCGCTCCTTCGCGATCCAGGCGCGTGCCTCGGCCACATCCAGAGCGGGGGCGGCCAGGACCTCCTCCTCGGTCAGGCTCGCCACCGAGTTGGCCGCGGGCGGTCGGCGGAACAGCTCCGGGCGCAGCCGCCGGACGTAGCTGAGGTAGCTCTCGCACCGGTCGCACACGATGAACACGGCCGTGGCCCGCCCGGTCAGGGTCGCGTCGACCCCGCGCAGGTGTCGCACGGCCCCGAAGTAGGCCGCGCCGCCCGTGGGGCCGGCCAGGATCCCGCACCGGCGGACCAGCGTCAGCATCCCCTCGACCGCGTCCTCGGCGCTGACGTCCTCGATCGTGTCGTACACGCCCGGGTCGAACAGCCCCACCTCGTGTACCTCGTCGATGGTGCGGATGCCCGGGATGAAGTCGGACTTGGAGCCGACCAGCCCGACCACGCGCGTGGTCGGGTCGTGCTCCCGCAGGACCCGGGCCACCCCCGTGGAGGAGCCCGCGGTGCCCACGCACGCCACGAAGTACTCCGGGGCCCGGCCGTCCAGGTCGGCGACGATCTCCGGCCCCGTCCCCGCCGCGTGCGCGTCGGCGTTGCGCGGGTTGAAGTACTGGTCGGTGTGCAGGTGGGCGCTGTCGGGCGCGGACAGCTCCCGGTGGATGAGGGTGAGCGGGTCGTCGGTCAGCGTCGGATCCAGGCACTCGGTGCGCCCGGGCAGCTCCTCGATCTGCGCGCCCAGCAACAGGAGCAGGTCCTTGACCTCGGGCACCCGCATGCGGTTGGTCACGCTGCGGAACGGCAGGCCGTGCATCCCGGCGATGGCCGCCAGCGCCTTGGCCGTGTTGCCGCTGGACAGCTCCACGACCGTGGCGCCGGACCGCCGGGCCTCGGGCAGACCCGGGCGGGCCATGTTCCACGCCGCCCGGTCCTTGACCGACCCGAACGGGTTGAGCATCTCCAGCTTCGCGTACAGGTCGATGTTGCGCAGGCCGTGTACGGCCGGGTCGACGCGCACGAGCGGGGTGTCGCCGATGGCGTCGGTGATGCTGTCGTACCTCACGCCGACCTTCCTTCCGAACGCGAGACCGGCCAGTACTCCTCGTCGAGCGTCCACCGCCAGTGCCCCGGGCTCCCCCCGACCGCGACCTTGCGCGCCGGGGGTTGGTGCTGGGCGTGTGTGGCGGCGAAGTCCATGCAGTAGCCCGCGGTGTTGGCGAAGGCCAGCAGGTCGCCCGGGCGGGGCGGGCGGGGCAGGAAGACCCTGCGCCGGGTGATGAGGTCGCTCTCCAGGCACAGGCTCCCGGTGAGGAAGACGCCGACGGGTTCCTCGGCGCCGGAGGGACCGGCCGGGCCGGTGCCACCCCTGTCCAGCAGTATCGGGTCGACGAGCACGCCGTGGTCCTCCAGACCGATGTCGGTGGCCTTCGCGGCGAGCCGCAGCATGGCTGCGCCCGCCTCCCCCGTGCGGGTCTCCAGCACGCGGGCCAGGGTCAGGCCGCACTGGTCGAGCAGGGCGCGGCCCGGCTCCACGTACAGGTCGTAGAGGTTCTCCAACAGCAGACCGCCCAGAGTGCGGCCCAGGGAGGGGGCGGAACACGACAGCAGCGCGTCCAGGTAGGCGGGGCCCGCGTCGGGGCGGTGGGCCGGGTACAGGCTGAGCGAACCGCGCACGGTACCGCCCTCGGCGCGCAGGCCGTAACCGTGCCCGCCCCAGGTCAGAGGCGGTCGCTCACCCAGGACGGCGCGGGTCAGTTCGGTGGTGTAGCGGTCCCACTCGTCCCGGTCGTCGACGTAGCCCGCGCCGAACCCGCCGCCCACGTCGACGATCCTGGGCTGGAACCCCCGGGCGCGCAGGGCGTTCATCGCGTGCAGGCAGCCTTCGAGCGCGACCGCCTTCTCGTCGAGGCTGACGGTGTCCAGGTGGTAGGCGGTGCCGACGGGGTCGATCGCGTCGCGGTGCCGCTCCAGGTCGTCCAGCAGGCCGTCCAGGGCGGCGGCGGGGACGCCGAAGCGGCTCCGCCGTGACCGGATCGCCACCCCCGGCGCGGTGAATCCGGACAGCCGGACCAGGACGCGGACCGGGGACAGCCGGTGTTCACGGACGAGTCCGGCCAGGACGCCCAGTTCGGCGGGGCCGTCGATGTGGACGGTGGCGCCCACCAGTGCGGCCAGCCACAGGAACCCGGTGTCCTTGGGGCCGGAGGCCACGATCCGGTCGCCGGTGAACCCCGAGCCGAGCGCGTGCCGCAGTTCGCCCAGGGAGGCGACGTCGACCCCGGCACGGGTCGCCGCCAGGCGCCGGACCAGGGCGCTGGAGCGGTTGGCCTTGTGCGCGAAGAACTCGCGGCCGCCCAGCCGGTGGGCGCGGCGTACGTCGGCGAAGCGTTCGGCGTTGGCCGCGATCCGGTCGGGCAACAGCACGTCCAGGGGGGAGCCGAGCGCGTCGGTCAGGTCGTGGAGGAGGTCGGACGAGCCCAGGAGGGGCGCCAGCGGGGGTTCCAGCCGCGGTCGCAGGTACAGGGGGGCCTCGTCCACCCGGCTCTTCCTCCCCAGAGCGGAACACTCTCGACGGTCCTCCCGACTTCTTTCCAGTTGTCGCGTGCCTTACCCCCCTATGACCGCGGCTTCACCGGGGGTGAGGGGGCGGGGGAGAGGTCTGTCGAGGAAGGCGGTACTGCGACCCCCGCAAACTGTGACCAGGGTCACATCTGCGCGTGGTGGGAGGGGCACGGTGCGTCGTGGGCGCGACCCGCGCCCACGACGGCCCAGACGGACGCTCCCCGCGCAACCCCGGGAGGTCCGTCGTCCCATTGCGGCCAAACCCCTGCGCACATCCGGTCCGCCGGTCATAATCAGGTCCACACCCGTCGTCCGAAACGACCGGGAGATCCCCCATGATGCCCTCACCGCACGGTCCGCACAGGTCCCAGCACACGAGGGGCGGTGGTGCGCACCCCGTTCCCGGTCCCCGCGGGAGCGGGAACGCGCGTCGGCCGCACCCCCTCGCCTCCGCGCCCGGGCGGGTCCGGGTCCGGCCCGTCCCGCTCCTGGCGCGCCGCGCCGCCGCCGTGCTCGCCGCGGCCCTGCTCGCCCTCGGGCCGGGCGGCGCTCCTGCGGCCGCGACCGACGCCGACCCCGCAGCCCCCACGATCGACCCCTTCATCGACCGGTTCACCCCGGACCCCTCACCCCAGGAGCCCCCGGCGGCGGAGTACGCGGCTCGGGAGGTGACCGCGCACGAGCACACGTTCTGGACGCCGACCTGGTCGTTGGTCAAGACCATCGTGGTTCGGGACGCTCCGGCCTGTGCCCTGCCCGAGGGGGTGGAGGGCCCCTCAGCCGACGGGAGCAGGGGAGTACGGCTCAACGGCGCGCTGGCCGTGGGCGAAGGGCTGGAAGCCGTCCCGGTCCCCGAACCGACCGTCTACTACGCCGACCCCGACGACCTCGTCATCGAGATCGACGAGGCACTCCAGGCCCCTCCGGGGGAGACCGTCACGATCACGGTCGAGTGCCAAACGACCGACGACACCTGGGTTCCGGTCGGCGAGGGATCGTACTTCATCGACTTCGGGACGGACGTCCTCCCGCTGGGCCTGGAGTTCCCCACCACGGTCGACTTCGGCCCGGTCGTGGAGAACGGGCGGGTACCGCTCAGCCTCGCCGAACTGCCCACCGACGGGCCGGTCGGATACGCCGTCTCCGACCTGGACATCGCCGACGTGCGCGCGGTGCTGGACGGGGAGCCCGCGACGGTCACGGGTACGGACGAGGACGCGCAGGTGGTGTTCCCGCAGGACACGGAACCGGGCCTGCACATGCTCACCCTGACCTACGCCGACCCCGCCCTCTGGGAGGTGACCGTGCCCGTCATCAACGGGTACGCCGCCCCCGCGGTCGAGCCGCCGCCGACCGTCCCGAGCGAGGGCGACGGCGACGGCGTGCCCCGCCTGGAGGACCTGCGCACCGACCCGGTCACCCTCCTCGTCGCGGTCGCCGTCACCGCCGCGGCGATCGGTGCCGTGTGGCTGCTGGTCGGTTTCCCCTCCGACGTCTTCAACAAGTCCCTGGAGGGCAACCAGGGGCGCATCCGGGGCTGGTGGCACCGCCTGCGCGCCTTCGTCACCGGCCGCCCCGGAGAGCGCCGGGCCCTCCTCTCCCCCACGGCCGGGGCCGCCTTCGTCCTCTTCTGGGTCCTGTCCGCGGCCCTGCCGGTCCTGCTGAACTGGAACCCGGGCGCCGAGGCCACGCCGCTGCTGGACTTCCTCGGCCTCCTGATCGCCGTGTTCGCGGTCACCGTCGTCTACGCGTGGGTGGTCAACGCCCGCGACTGGGCCTGGTCGCAGGTCCCGGGCCGCTTCGAGGTCCTCCCCGGCGGCCTGGTGATCGTCGCGGTCTGCTCGCTCGCCTCCGCCGCGGCGGATTTCGAGCCCGGGTACTTCTACGGCCTCATCGCCGGGTTCGCCGCGGTCGCCGACCGCAGGTCGAAACTGGAGGTGCCCGCGGCGCGGCAGGACGCCTTCGTCCGGGAGAACGAGGGCCGTGCCACCCGTCTGGGCGCCTTCGCCGTCCTCGCCCTCAGCATCGTGTGCTACCTGTTCTGGAACTCCCTCAGCCCCCTCGTCGAGGACGGCGGCGCGCCGTTCGGGGTCCTGCTCATGGACAAGGCGCTGTTGGCCACCACCGTTCTGGGCATCCAGACCGTCGTCTTCGGCCTGCTGCCGATGAGGTTCCTCGACGGCCACCGGCTCTGGAACTGGGGACGGCTGCACTGGGCGGCGGCGTTCGTCCCGGGCCTGTTCGTCTTCGTCTACCTGCTCCACATGCACCCCGACCAGGTGGCGGGCAAGACCACCCCCGAGTCCCTCCTGTCCACGGCCGCGCTCTTCGTCGGCTTCGGCGTCCTGTCCCTGCTCGTCTGGGCCTTCTTCGTCTGGCGCGACCACCGCGCCCCCGCAGACGGGCCCCGGCTCGTCGCGGTGTCCACGTCCAGGTCCGGGGAGGCGGCCGAGGCCGCACCGGCCGCTTCCCCCGGGGCGGCCGCGTCGACGACGACGCCTTCGAAGGAGGCGGGCGAGCCCCTCGCGGACGCGGACGAGGCCGCTCCTGAGGGCGGGCGCGCGGAGCCGGTGCCCGTCGGTCCCGAGGCGGCGGACCCTGAGCCGGGGCACGGTGCGCCGGACGCGGACCGTGCCCGACCCGTGGAGTCCGCAGGCGAGGAGCCCGGCGAGGAGCAGCCGTCGCAGGCCCGCCGGGACGCGACCGGGGAACCGGAGGAGTCGCCGGTCACCGACTCCGCCGTCGGGGGCGGCGCCGATCCGACAGAGCCGACAGAGCCGACCGGAACGGATCCGGCCTCCGACGAGGCCGTCTCCGCGCAGGAGGCCTCCCGACAGGACTGACCGGCCGCCTGTCCCGGGCGGTCCGCGCCAGGTCGGCCACCGGCTACCCCTCCTTCGCGCCCAGGGCCCGCAGCAGGTACGGCAGCAGGCGCCCGGCCATGTCCGCGCCCGGGTCGGCCCCGGGCACGTGCGGGATGAGGAACGTGTGCGTGACCATCGGGCCGATCACCATCTCGCCGACCACCACCGGGTCCTGAACCGGCGCGATCTCCCCGCGTTCGGCGGCCCGCTCCAGCAGTGCCGCCACCCGGTTCTGCAGCGGCATGACGAACGCGTCGAACAGTACGTCCGCCAGCGCCTGGTTGTGCGCGGCCTCGCCCACGACCGCCCGCAGCAGCCGCCCCGAGGGGCCGTCGAGCGCCCGCGCCTTGTCGTGCAGCACCCGGCCCAGGTCCGAGCGCAGGCTTCCCGTGTCCAGGTCGGGTCCCAGGTCCTCGGCCCAGGCCTGGGCGGCCCCCACCACCAGGTGTTCCTTCGATCGCCAGCGCCGGTACAGCGTGGCCGTGGAGACTCCGGCGCGTTTGGCGACCGCGGCCGTGGTCAGGCCGCTGTACCCGTGCAGCTGGAGTTCGGTGAGCGTGGCGTCCATCAGCGCGCGGTCCCGGGCGGCGTCCCGCGGCCGCCCCCGTGCGGGGGCGGCGGACGCTTCGGGCAGATGGTCCGTGGTCATGCCCGGAATCCTATGTGAGCGGCCCTGTTGGAAACGAAACAGTTTCGTTTAGTATCGGCCCATGACCGAGACCCACGCCCCCAGCGAACCGTTGACCGACACCTCCGCGATCCCCGGGACCGTCGACCGCCTGCGCACCGCCTTCGCGGCCGGGCGCACCAAACCGCTCGCCTGGCGCCGCGACCAGCTGCGCGCCCTGCGCCGCCTGCTCACCCAGGAGCGCTCCGCGCTGGAGAAGGCCCTCGGTGCCGACCTGGGCAAGAGCCCGGTCGAGGCGCACACCACCGAGATCGGTTTCGTGGTCAACGAGATCGACCACACCCTCAAGCACCTGGCGTCGTGGCTGCGGCCCCAGCGGGTCTCCGTGCCGATGGCGCTCGCCCCGGCCAGGGCGCGCCGGGTCCGCGAACCCCTGGGCACCGTCCTGATCATCGCGCCCTGGAACTACCCGGTGAACCTGTCCCTGGCGCCCCTGGTCGGCGCCATCGCGGCCGGCAACACCGCGCTCGTCAAGCCCAGCGAACTCGCCCCCGCCACCTCCGCCGCCCTGGCCGAGTTGCTGCCCCGCTACCTGGACACCGAGGCGGTCGCGGTCGTCGAGGGCGGCATCCCCGAGAGCACCGCCCTGCTCGAACAGCACTTCGACCACATCTTCTACACCGGCAACGGCGCCGTCGCCCGCATCGTCATGGCCGCCGCCGTCAAACACCTGACCCCCGTCACCCTGGAGCTGGGCGGCAAGAGCCCCGTCATCGTCGAACCCGGCGTCGACCTGGCCGCCACCGCCCGCCGTCTGGCCTGGGGCAAGTACACCAACGCCGGCCAGACCTGCGTGGCCCCCGACTACGTCCTGGCCGTCGGTGGCGCCGCCGACGAACTGGAGCGTGAACTGGCCGCCGCCATCACCGAGATGTTCGGCGACGACCCCCGCACCAGCCCCGACTACGGCCGGATCGTCAACGAACGCCACTTCGACCGGCTCACCGCGCTGCTCGACTCCGGTACCGCCGTCGCCGGGGGAGACCACGACCGCGACTCCCTCTACATCGCCCCCACCGTCCTGGGCGGCGTCACCGCCGACACCCCGGTCATGGCCGAGGAGATCTTCGGCCCGGTCCTGCCCGTCGTGCGCGTCCCCGACCTGGACGCCGCCATCGCCTTCGTCAACGAGCGCGACAAGCCCCTGGCCCTGTACGCGTTCACCGACTCGGAGGAGACCAAACGCCGCCTGACCACCCAGACCTCCTCCGGGGCGCTGGCCTTCGGCCTGCCCATCGCCCACCTGGCCGTCCCCGACCTGCCCTTCGGCGGGGTCGGCGAGAGCGGTATGGGCGCCTACCACGCGGCGGCCTCGATCGACACCTTCTCGCACACCAAGTCGGTCCTGGACAAGTCCCTGCTCCTGGACACCATGAGGGTCGCCTACGCGCCCGTCACCGACCTCAAGGAGCGCATCCTGCGCCGCATGCTCTGACCGTCGGGGCCGCGCGGCCCCGACGGGCCGCGCGCCTCAGCCGTGCCGGGCGTCGGTGTACACGTCACCGGGGTCCAGCCCCTCCTCGAACATCTCGCCGACCGTCACGAAGTGGAACCCCTGGCGGTGCAGTTCGGACAGGACGTCGGGGATCGCCCGCACGGACGACTCGTGGATGTCGTGGAAGAGCACCACGCTGCCGGACGTGCTGTGCGAGATCGCGTGCTCGGCGACCTCGTCGGTGTTGCGACTGCGCCAGTCCATCGTGTCCACGTCCCACAGGATGATCGGCATGCCCACCGTCTCGCGCACGGTCCCGTTCAACGCGCCGTAGGGCGGCCGCATGGAGTGCGGGTCCGCGCCGGTCACGTCGCGCACCGCCTCGTTGGTGCGCGCCATGTCGGCCTCGATGTCCTTGGCCGACATGCCGCTCAGGTCGTCGTGCTTCCACGTGTGGTTGCCCAGTTCGTGCCCCTCGGCGGCCATCCGCTCCAGAGCCTCGGGGAACTCCTCGACCAGGGATCCCAGGACGTAGAAGGTCGCCTGGGCGTCGTATCCGGCGAGGGTGTCCATGAGCGCGTCGGTGTGCTCGCCGGGGCCGTCGTCGAAGGTCAGCGCCACGCACTTGAGCCGCTGGCAGTCCAGGCTGCCGCCCTCGGCGGACGGCCCCTCCTCGAGGAAGACGTCCGGGTCGGGGCCGGACAGGGCCGCCTCACGGGCCTGGAAGCCCAGTTCGGACAGGACCCCCTCGGCCTCCTCCGGTGCCACGGGGAGCATCACGTCGGAGACCTGGCCCGCCCCGGGCACCTGGGTGGGGTCCATGCGCACGGCCAGCCCGCCCGAGGTGCTGAACGCGACGTCCTCGAAGGGCGATCCGGACCACTCGTCCGCGACCTCCCGCGCCCGCTCGGCGTCGGGTGCTCCGGAGGGCTCCGCCTCCCCTGCCTCCGCGGCGGCCTCCGCGGCCCCCGCGGTCCCGGGGGAGGCCGCGGTGTCGTGCGCCCCGTCGGTGGCCCCCGCCCCCTCCTCGGCGCGCAGGGCGGCCTCGCCGACCACCCCGGGCAGGTCCGCCAGGGGCAGGCCGTAGTCGTCGCGAAGGATGTCGGCCAGGAGGACGTGGGCGCGCTCGACGGCCTCCTCGTCGCGGAACAGCGCCGTCCAGGGCAGGACCGCTCCGCTGTCGGAGTCGAACCACAGTGTCGAGGCCTCCCGGCTCTCCCGCATCCCCGCCGTGGACACGGCCGTCAACCGGGTTCCGACGACCTCCCGGGACGCGGCGAGCACGGACGCGTCCTGCCGCAGTTCGGGGCGTCCGCTCCCGGACAGCTCCTCGAGGAAGGCGGTCTGCCGCGCGGCCATGACGGTGCGCACCTCCCGGGTGAGCGGGTGCCCCGCGCCCAGGACCGGGTAGCGGTATCCGACCACGCTGTGGTCGGTCTCCACCACGTGCTCGCCGACGGTCATTCCCGGCACCTCGTCGAGCGGGAGGCCGATCGCCTCGGCGCGGTGCGGTGTGTGCTCGGCGGCGTGGCATCCGGGTACCAGCAGGAGCGCCAGGACGGCGCCGACGGATACGTTGCGTCGCAGTGAGGTGACAGCCACGACAGGGACCATACCGAAAGTTCCGCCCGGAGCGGCCGTAACGCGACACGCATGGCACGGAGCGTCACGAAACGAGGGCGGACGCGACCCGCGGTGCCCCGGGTGCCCCTCCCCGCGTCCCACACCCCGCCGTCATCCCCGCAGGACCGCGGAAGGGCACGCATGAGTGACGGTCACGGCACCGGGGGCCACGTGCCGCCTCCCGGAGGCCCGGGCGGATACCCGCCACCGCCGGGAGGCGGTTTCGGACCTCCTCCGCCCCCGGCGAGCCAGGGCGCGGCCGTCGGCGTCCAGGACCTGCACGGTCATCGCCTACGTCCTGTCCGGGCTCTCCGCGGCCGTCTGGAGCCTCGTCATCCTGCTCTACGGCGGCATGTTCCTGTTCACGCCCGCGACCGACGGCGGCCACCAGCCGGGACGGTATCCCAGGCACCGGGGCACGCCCGCCCGGCCCGGGGCGCGCCCCGGACGGGGAACGGGCTCAGCCGACGGTGGCCGCCACGATCTTCCTGAGCTGTGCCAGTACCTCGGCGTGCTCGGCCGGTGCCGTCGTCCGGGGCAGGTGCACGTGGCCCGCGGGGATCGACCGGCCCGAACGGTCGCGCAGCAGGGTGTTGCGGTAGGCGATCTCGTTGGACAGGTAGTCCCCTCCGCCGCCCGCGCGGGCGGCCGACCCCTCCGTGGGCCCCTGCGGCCGGCGCACCTCCTCCTCGGCCCCGGCCGGAACCTCGACCACCTCGCTGTTGGCCACCAGCGGGTAGCGTCCCGCGGCGCGTTCGGCGATCCGTCCGAACGGCAGGGAGGAGCGCGTCCACTCGGGCGCCTCCGGCCCGGGCACCGGGGCGCGGCCCGTGGCGGCGCGCCCCTCGTTGTCGGTGCCGCCACCGCGCCACACGCCGTTCCACACCTCCAGGTCGAACCGGTCGGGACGCCCCCGGCTCAGGGTGAGCACCGCGTCCGCGTCGGCGTGGTGGCGGCCCAGGGCCCGCTCCACCACACCCCCGTCGAAGTCCGACCAGCGCACGGGGAAGACCGCGGCGCGCACCACGGCGGTGCGCGCGCCGACCGGGAAGGTCCAGCCGTGCAGGTCGAGTGCGGCGGCCCCGGAGGGGTTGGAGCACTCCACGTCCTCGTCCAGGCGGAAGGGGTCGAAACCGGTCACCACGATCCGCACCCAGCGCTCTCCGGGCGGGAAGTCGATGTCGGAGAAGCCCCGCGACTCCCACTCCAACAGCCGCAGCAGGTCGGCGCGCTGCCCGTCGGTGAGGGCGAAGCCGGGACGCCAGGAGCGCAGCCGCGCCGAGAGCGCCAGACGGGCCCAGTACAGCGGGCGGTCGTCGGTGTCCCCGGCCTCGGCGCGCGTGGCCTCGGTCCACAGACGGGACCCGTGCGCGGCGACCGCCTCGCGCGCCAGTCCGAGGTCGGTGCTGGCCGCCAGGTCGGCGGTGAACAGGGGTTCGGCGGCGTCGAACCCGGACCGTGCCAGGATCCGTCTGGGGCCGGGGAGTTGGGCTCGGGCCTCTTCTGGGGTGGTGGCGTGCTGCACGGTTCCCTGTCTGTGTCGGGGGGCGGGAAGTGGGCCGGTCGAGTGTAGCGCCACGGAGCCGGGCTCCCGGGAGGGGCCCGCCGCGATCGTCCACAACCTCGACACCGGGGGTGGACCGCCGGGCCTGGAGTTGGCAGTGTGAGAACTGACATACCGTCCCTCTCAACGGAGAGAGCAACACATGCACACTGGCGCCCTTCCCGACACCGACGTCCTCGCCGACCGCGCGCGGACCGCGTTGGAGCGGTGCGGAGTCGACCGCCTGCGCGAACCCATCGGCGCGGCCGGAGTGGCCAGGACACCCATCACCGGCCAGATCCTCTTCCCCGTCGAGTTCGACACGCCCGCCTCGGCCGAACGGGCCGTCGGGGCCGCCCACGAGTGCTTCACCGCCGCCTGGCGGGACACGCCCGCGCCCGAGCGCGGCAGGCTCGTCCACCGCTTCGGTGAACTGCTGCGGGAGCACAAGGCGGACCTGGCCGAACTCGTGACGATCGAGGCGGGCAAGGTCACCTCCGAGGCCCTGGGCGAGGTCCAGGAGATGATCGACATCTGCGACCTGGCCGTGGGCATGTCCCGGCAGCTGTACGGACGCACCATGCCCTCCGAACGCCCCGGCCACCGTCTCATGGAGACCTGGCACCCGCTGGGCGTGGTCGGCGTGGTCACGGCGTTCAACTTCCCCGTCGCCGTGTGGGCCTGGAACACGTGCGTGGCCCTGGTCTGCGGCAACACGGTGGTGTGGAAGCCCTCCGACCTGACCCCGCTCACGGCGTTGGCCTGCCACGGCCTGCTGATGCGCGCCGCCGCCGGGGTCGGCGCCCCCTCGGACCTGCACACCGTGGTGCTGGGCGGCCGCGAGGTGGGCGAGGCGCTCGTGGACGACCCCCGGGTGGCGCTGCTGTCGGCCACCGGTTCGGTCGCGATGGGCCGGACGGTCGGTCCCCGGGTCGCCGCGCGGATGGGCCGGTGCCTGCTGGAGCTGGGCGGCAACAACGCGGCCGTGGTCACCTCGTCGGCCGACCTCGACCTGGTGGTGCGCGGCAGCGTCTTCGCCGCCGCGGGCACGGCCGGGCAGCGGTGCACGACGCTGCGCCGTCTGATCGTGCACGAGGACGTGGCCGACCAGGTCACCGAGCGTATCGTCGACGCCTACAAGCAGCTCCGGGACCGGATCGGCGACCCGTTCGAGGAGTCGACCCTGGTCGGTCCGCTGATCGGGGAGCGCGGGTACTCGGGCATGGTCAAGGCGTTGGACCAGGCCAGGGCCGACGGCGGTGACGTGCTGGTCGGCGGCGGGCGCCGCCTGGAGGAGGCCGGTGCGGACGCCTACTACGTGGATCCCGCCGTGGTGCGTATGCCCGGGCAGACCGAGATCGTTCAGGAGGAGACCTTCGCGCCGATCCTGTACGTGCTGACGTACCGCACCCTGGAGGAGGCGGTGGCGCTGCACAACGGTGTGCCCCAGGGCCTGTCGTCGGCGATCTTCACCCAGGACCAGGCCGAGGCCGAGCGCTTCCTGTCCTCGGCGGGCTCGGACTGCGGGATCGTCAACGTCAACATCGGGACCTCCGGTGCGGAGATCGGCGGTGCCTTCGGCGGGGAGAAGGACACCGGCGGCGGTCGTGAGTCCGGTTCCGACTCCTGGAAGGCGTACATGCGGCGGGCGACCAACACGGTCAACTACGGCGGGCAGCTGCCGCTGGCCCAGGGGGTCCGCTTCCTCTGAGAGGTGACCGCCGGGTCGTCGTCACGCCGACGGGCGGGGAGTGCGGGGATGGCCTCACGAACACCATCGTGCGGGTCCTCTCCGGAGGCGGTGGTGCGCTCCGGACACGGGCGCACCACCGCGGTGCCCGTCATACGGACGTTTCCGGCACCAGTCGTCGGCGTGCCGCCACGACGGCCCCTGGCCAGCCGCACGCTCCGCGTCGAGTCCGGGTCCGGTGGTGGCGAGCAGCCGCCGCGCCCGGGCGCTGTGAGCCGGGGGCGATCGAGGGCCGGTCCAGCCGCGCCCCGGGCGCCGTTGGTCGGGTTCGTGCCACCGGATCACGGCGGTCAGCCTGTCGTGTGGGCCTTCCGCGCCGCGTTTCCCCTCCCCGCGGGGTTCGTAGGCTGTCCCGGAACCGCGAACGTCGACCGGAGGCCGCGCATGACCCCCCCACCGCGTAACACCGCTGGCACCAGATCCTTCACGGACGCCCTTGAGGACGGGTGCTGGGGGCTCAGGGGCGGCAACCCCGCGATCGCCGAGCGAGACCTGCGTGACCTGCGACAGGGCCTACCCCTGCGCGCGGTGGCCCATCTGCGGCACGGCCGCTTCCTCCGGCAGGGCCTGTTGGTCATGCACCTGGCCGCCCCCGAGCGCCTCACCTGGCGCAGATGGCGCCCGTTTCGCCCGTACGCCGAACCGATCCCCGTCCCGTCGCCCAGCGAGGGGCTCGACGTGCGAGGGCCCGGCTCCTTCCTGGAGTTCCTCCTCGGGGACGTACGTGTCGTCTCCTTCAGCGCGGGGGGCCGGAAGTGGGAGATGGCCGTGGTCACCATCGACACCGCCGTCGTGACGACCGCCCTGACCGAGGCCGGGTCCTGGACACCGTGACCGCGGCCCTCTCCCGGAACGGGGAAGCCGGGGAGTGGCTCCGGAGAAAAAAGTTGTGCAAAACCATGTTGTGCACAACTAATCTCTGTTACGGTGGTGCCGATCGATGGACGTGCCACGCACGCGAGGGGGAGGAACCATGGCCGACGCCGACGGGGGCGACGCCCTCGCACTGGACAACCAGTTGTGCTTCTCCCTGTACGCGGCCTCCCGGGCCCTGACCGGGCTGTACCGGGAGCTCCTGGACGACCTGGGACTCACCTACCCGCAGTACCTGGTCATGCTCGTGCTGTGGGAACGGGGGACGCTCACCGTCAAGGAGCTGAGCCGGGCACTGCACCTGGACTCGGGCACGCTCTCCCCGCTGCTGCGCCGACTGGAGGCCGCCGGGCTCCTCACCAAGGAGCGGGGGGCCGACGACGAACGCGTCGTCGAGGTCACGGCGACCGAGGAGGGCGCGCGACTGCGCGCACGGGCCCGGGACATCCCGGAGCACCTGCTGTGCGCCGTCGACCTGCCCACGGACCGGGTGCGTGAACTCAAGGGGATCCTCGACCAGATCACCCGGTCGGTGGAGGCCGCCACCAGCGGGCGGGCAGCCGCCGGGCCCCCGACCCCGCGTGACTGAGCACCGTCACCGACATCCCACCACCCTCCGGCCCCGTGCCGGAACACAGAAAGGCAGTCATGGCAGTCGACATCCTGTACACCGCCAACGCCACCGTCACCGGTGAGGGCCGCGCCGGAACCGGCAAGACCGACGACGGCCGCCTCAGCGTCGACCTGTCCGTGCCCAAGGGCATGGGCGGCGACGACGGTCCCGGCACCAACCCCGAGCAGCTCTTCGCCGTCGGTTACGGCGCCTGCTTCCACGGCGCCCTGAAGAAGGTCGCCCGCGAGGCCAAGGCCGACGTCAACGGCTCCGTCATCGACTCCCAGGTCAGCCTGGGCAAGGCCGAGGACGGCTTCGCCCTCGTCGTCGACCTGACCGTCACCATCCCCGGCGCCGACCAGGCCGCCGCCGAGAAGCTCGTCGAGGCCGCCCACCAGGTGTGCCCGTACTCCCGCGCCACGCGCGGCAACATCGACGTCAACCTCACCGTCAAGACGGCCTGAGGCGCGTCCCTCCCGGAGCGCTGACTCCGGGGCGGTCACGGCGCCGGGGCGGGGGATCCACATCCCCCGCCCCGGCGTTGGCGTGTTCCGCGCGCCCCGGCCGTGCCCGGGCCCGGGCGCCGACCGGGGCTGAAGTACATTGACCGGATGGATTCCCCATCCCAGGTGAGCGTGCCCCGCCGTGCCTCCGCCCTCCTGACGGCGTCGCTGCTGGCCGCTCTCGTCGTGTCGGCCGCGTCCCCCGTCCAGGCCGACGCCGATCCGTCCCGGGAACGCACCAGTGTCGCCGCGCACTACGCCGGGCTCCTGGAGCAGCGGCCCGAAGGCGCTGCGGTGGTGGTCGACGACACGGTCCTCGGCGACTACGACCGGGCGGAGCTGGAGCGGAGCCTGCACGAGTCGTTCGACCGGCTGGACGTCGACTACTACGTCGTGGCCCGAGCCGACGTCGGCGGCGTGATGTCGGACCGCAACCTCCTGCCGGCCATCCAGGACCGGATGGGCGAACCCGGGCTGTACGTCCTCCTGCAACCGGGGGAGTCCCGGGTGCACGCGCTGGGCCGAGGAGTCGACCTGCCGCTGCGTGAGGCCGACCAGGTGATCGTTATCGAGCACCTGATGGACTACTACACGCCGCTGGACACCAAGGCCGACGTCTTCGTGGAGGCGCTGACCGCCCCCGACCTGGCCGAGCGGACCGTGCTGCCCTGGTACACGGGACTCCCGACCGCCCGGCGGGTGGAGGGCTACCTCCAGAAGCTGGCGCTGGACACCGTCGACGGCCCGGACACGCTGGGTGAGGCCACCGCGGCCGTCGTCGGGGCGACCGCGACGCTGTGGCTGCTCGTGACCGTGCTCCGCCGCAGGCGGCGCGGACGGGCCGCCCAGGCGGGGTGCGCCCGAAGACCGCCCGGGGACCGGGCCCTGACGGTGGTCCTGTTCCTGACTCCGGTCACGGGGGCCCTCGCCGTGACCGGAGCGATGGTCCACCTGCACACCGCGACCCTGCCGCAGGAGGAGGCGCAGGTGGGGCCGCCACCGCCCGCCACCGCCCCCTACGTCGCCTCCACGGACCGCCTCGAACGGGTCGCCGAGGAGCTCGCGGAGGAACCCCTGTACGTCGACCCCCTGGCGGCGCAGGACGCGGGGGACCTGTCCGGGATCGCCGAGCGCCTGGCCGTCTCCGAGCTGCCGGTCCACACGGCGGTGGTTGCCATGGCCGACTCCGACGAGTCCGGCGGCGACCCGGAGATCTTCGCGCACGCCCTCCACCACGTCATGGACGAGGACGGTGTCTTCGTCGTGGTGGACGGCTCCGGAGTGTCGAGCCCCGAGGTGGAGGCCGCCCTGTTCGGGTTCGCCTTCGACGAGGAGGCCGGCTGGAACCCCCTGTCGGATGTGACCGGTCCCCGGTTCGACGCCACGGTCGAGGGGGCGCTGGAGGAGCTGCTGGACGTGGTGGACCAGGCGTCGGCCGCCCCCGGCGAGGAACCGCCCGTACCGCACGAGGTCGAGTACAGGGCGGAACCGGGCACCGAGCGCTCACGGTTGTCCATGTTCTTCGCCGGTGACACCGGCATGTCGCTGTTGGTGCTCGGACCCCTGGCCGCCCTGGCACTCATGGGAGCGGTCTGGTCGGCCCTGGCCGCACCGGCCCGGATGAACACCGTGCCCGGGGGCTTCCTGCACCCGCGCGCCGACCGGGCGGTGCGCCGTGCGGCCAGGGCGGTCAAGGCGGCTCGGACGGACCAGGCGGGCCTGGACCGGTCCCTGCGGGAGGCCGACACGGCCCTGGCCGTCCTCGGCGGGGAACCGGACGAACTCGACCTGGTCGGGGTCGTGGTCCTGGCGGACCGCGCGGTGCGCCGGCTCCACCCCGACCCCGGCACCGCCGCCGGGGCCGACGTCCCGGTGTGCATGGTCAACCCCCTGCACGGCCCGGCCGCCGTGCACGGGGCCGGGCGGCGGGAGCCCCTGTGCGCGTCCTGCGCCGCGCTCCCGGCCCGGGCGCGTGAACGGCGCACACTCAGGGTCGCCTCCCCGTCGGGCGGGCGGCGGCCGCACCTGGACCTGGACCGGCTGTGGGTCAGGACCGGATACGGGGCCCAGGGCCCACTCGACACCGAAGACCTGATGGGGGAGTCCCGTGTTCGCTGAGTACCGATGGGGCCGGTTCCGGTCGGCCGCGGCAGCCCTCGCGGCCCTGGCCCTGGTGTCCGCGGCACCGGCGGTCGTCCTGGCCGACACCGCCGAGCCGGAGCCGAGCGCCGCGGAACGCATCGCCGCGGAACTGGAGGAGTCACCGGTCCACGTCGATCCCTCCTACGCCTCCGCCTTCCCCGACGGGTTCGCCGACGGGTTGGCGGAACGGATCGACGCCTCCGGTGTGCCGCTGCGCGTGCTGGCCGTCCCGCTGATCGAGGGCGGTGACTGGAACGGCGAGGCCGACCTGATGGTGGCGGCCGTGCACGACCGGATCGGCGGCCAGGGACACTACCTGGTCCTGTCCGGGCAGCGCCTGTCCGGGCACGACTTCGCCACCGCGAGCGAGTCCTCGTCGGGCCGCGCCACCTACGGGGCCCTGACGGTCTCACTGGAGACGGAGTACGACGCCCCGGTCACCGAGCGGATGGAGCGGGCGGTGGAGGTCGCGCTGTCCGAGGACCCCGAGGCGGTCTACCAGGAGGCCGACCGGCAGCGGGACCGGGGGTTCCCCGCCTGGTACCGCTCACTCGGGTGGGGCACGTCAGGGGCGGTGGTGCCGCTGTCCTGGACCCTGGCCGGACTCGCCCTGCTCGGGGCGGGTGTGGGACTGTTCCGCTGGCTCAGGCCCAGGAGGATCCCGTCCCTGCCCCAGCACGCCGCCTTCGACAACGCCGACCAGGCCCGCAGGGACGAGCTGGCCGCCCGGGCCGGACGGGAGCTGGTGGAGGTCGGTGAACGTGTGGGCGCCGCCGTGCCGACCGACGGCGTCCCCGAGGCGGCCGAGGCACTCCACCGGGCCCTGGACGCGCACGCTGCGGCCCGCGGTGTCTACGACCGGCTGCCCGCGGAGGGGGCGCTGGCCGACATCGCGGGGGTGCTGGTGCTGTTGGACATCGCCGAGGACCACGTGAACCGGGCCACCGCCCCGGCCGGCCGACGGCGCTCCACGACCGTGCGCGCGCACTGCTACGCCAACCCGCTCCACGGGACGCGCACCCGGGCGACACGGTGGCGCGCCCTCGGGGGGCACCGGGACATCACGGTGCCGCTGTGCCCGCGGTGCGCCGCGGCCGTCCGCGAGCGTCGGCGCCCCACGGTCCTGTCCGCGCCCCACCGCGGCCGCGAGGTCCCCTACTACGAGGTGCCCGCGGACGAGAGCGTGTGGGCGGCCACCGGGTACGGGACGATCCGGGACGACCTGGTGGCGCGGATCCTGCGCGGCGAGCACTCGGGGCACGGGCGGCCATGACGGGTTCGGGTGCCCTCAGGACGCCCGGGGGCACGTCCCTCCCGCGGTGCCGTCCCCGGGGCGCCCACGGCGGGGCCCGGGGGCAGGGGCCGACCTGTCCGGCCGGACACGTCGGGACCACCGGGCGGCCGGGGACGCCGAACGGACGGCGCCCCGGTCGGGTGGTCACCGACCACCCGACCGGGGCGCGAGAACGGTCCGCACGACCTAGGCCGCGGCCTCCAGCAGCAACAACCGGTCCAGGATGTCCTGGAGGGTGACCAGGCCGATGACGCCCTCCTCCTCGACCAGCGACAGGTGGCTGCGGCTGTCCCGCATGATGCTCATCGCCGCGTACATCGGCGTGCTCGCGTGCAGCATGAGCACCGGCCGCATCAGGTCGGCCGCGGTCGTCCCGGGCGGGCAGGTCAGGGCGTCGCGCACGTGCAGCACGCCCACGGGCTCGTCCCGGTCCATCACCACCAGCCGCAGATGCGTGGAGGAGCGGGAGACCCGCTTGATCTCCTCCAGGTCCGCGTCCGGCGCCACCGACGCGATCTCCTCGCCGGGGGTGACGATCTCACTCAGCGGACGCGAGTTGACCTCCAGCGCGGTGGCCAGTTGGTCGCGTCGTTCGGAGTCCAGCGCACCGGCCTTCGCCGAGTGCTCCACCAACTCCCGCACGTCGTCGGGGTTGTGCCCCGAGGCCACCTCGTCCACCGCCTCGACACCGATGCGGTGCAGGCACCAGTTGGTGATGCCGTTGAGGAAGACCAGCAGCGGACGGGTGAACCACATGAACACCCGCATCGGCAGCGACAGCAGCGTCGCCGACTTCTCCGGGTGCGAGATCGCCCAGGACTTGGGCGCCATCTCACCCACCACCAGGTGCAGGAAGGTCACGATGACCAGGGCCAGCACGAAGGAGACCACCGAGGCCACCGCGTGCGGCAGGCCGTGGAACAGCGGCTCCAACAGGTGGTGCACGGCGGGCTTGGAGATCGCGCCCAGCGCCAGTGTGCACAGCGTGATCCCCAGCTGGGACCCGGCCAGCAGCAGCGACAGGTCGCGCGCGTTGCGCAGCGCCGCGCGTGCGGCGGCGCTGTCGTCCGCGTCGGCCTCCAGCCGGTAGCGGCGCGCCGCCACCAGGGCGAACTCGATCGCCACGAAGAAGGCGCTCAGCGCGATGATGAGCACGGTCAGGACCAACGCGACCCACGGGTTCATGTCACTCATGCCCGCACCTCCCGGGACTCCTCGTCGGCCAGTTCACGCAGTCGCAGCTCCACCGTGTGCGGAACGTGCCGCTGCACCGAGTTCACGATCATCGTCAGTGCCAGGTCCGGGTCGTCGTCGTGGGCGCCGGCCGGACGCGGCAGGGCGAGGTCGACCTGGTCGCCGACCTCGGGCAGGCGGTGCAGCTCGTGGATGAGCAGGCCGCCCACCGTCTCGTAGTCGCCCTGGGGCAGGTCGTGCCCGAGCAGGCGCTCGGCCTCGTCCACGTGCAGGGCGCCGGGCACCAGGTAGCTGCCCTCACCCTCCAGGTGCGCCGGAGCCTCCTCGTCGGGGGAGTGCTCGTCGGCGATCTCCCCGACCAGTTCCTCGGCCAGGTCCTCGGTGGTGATCACTCCGGCCAGACCGCCGTACTCGTCCACCACGCAGGCGAACTCCTCGTTCGCCTCACGCAGCTGGCGCAGCACGCCGGGCAGTGCCAGCGACACCGGCACCATGACCGTGGGCCGGGCCACCTCGGTGACCTTGGTGTCGTTCAGGTCGCGTTCGCCCAGGGCCAGGACGTCACGCAGGCAGATCACGCCCACGATGTCGTCCACGCCGTCGCCCAGGACCGGGAACCGCGAGTGGTCGGAGGCCATCAGCTCCACGACCCGGCTCACCGGGTCGCCCTCCTCCACGGTCGCCACCTCGGGCCGCGGGATCATCGCGTGCCCGGCGGTGCGCTCGTGGAAGTCCAGGGTGCGGTCCAACAGGGTGGACAGCTCCGCGGGCAGGTCGCCGGTCTCACGGGACTCGGCGATGATGCTCTCCAGGTCGCGCGGTGTCGCCGCGTGCTGGACGTCCTCGACCGGGGTGATCCGCACCGCCTTGAGCAGCACGATCGCGGCCTGGTCGAACAGCCAGATGACGGGTCCGAAGACCTTGAGGTAGGCGTTGGTCGACAGGGCCAGCCATCGGGCGACCGGTTCCGGCCTGGCGATCGCCAGGTTCTTGGGGAACAGCTCGCCGAACACCATCTGCACGACGGTCGAGAACAGCAGGGAGACGGCGATGCCCACGGCGAGGCCGGTGCCCATGGGCACTCCGGCCCACCCCAGGAGCTCGCCCAGCCCCCGGCCGAGCAGCGGCTCGGCCACGTAACCGACCAGCAGACCGGTCACGGTGATGCCCAGCTGGGCACCGGAGAGCATGAACGAGGTGCGGTCGGTGACCCTCTTGACGCGCTGGGCGACGGGGTCGCCCGCCGTGGCCCGCGCCCGCACACGCGAGCGGTCCACGGCCATGTAGCCGAACTCCTGGGCGACGAAGTAGCCCGTCGCCGCGGTGATCAACAGGATCACCAGCATTCCGGCGATGATACTGAGGACGGTGCTCATCGGGCACGCACCCCCTGGGTCCGCCGCTGGGCGGGGTTCCTACGAAGGTACGCGCCCCTCGAAGAAGGAGGCTCGTCGGAGTCGGGTTCACAGCATCCACGCGGGATGCTGCTGGTACTTCGGGACGGGTCCACTGTTCCTCTCTCTGCGCCTTGGCGCGTTGGGTGTGATTGATGTGGTCCTGGTGAAGTAAAAGACGATTCGGACCGGGTCAAAGGTTCCCGGTCAGCCTCCGACGGGGGCGTCGGCCTCGTCACCGAGGGCCGCCCACTCACGGCGACGCGCCTCGGACAGGGCGATCGCGGTCGCCACGGCGACGTTGAGCGATCCGACCCGGCCGATCTGCGGGATGTAGGTCACCGCGTCCGCGCCCGACAGCAGCGCGGGGGAGCAGCCGTGGTCCTCGGCGCCCACGGCCAGGCACACGTCCGGCTCCAGCGGCGCGGCGTGCAGGGGCACGGCTCCGTCGGCCAGTTCGACGGCGACCACCCTGTAACCGTCACCGCGGGCCGCGGACAGGGCCTCGGCGGTGGTGGCCAACCGGGTGTGCGGCACCTTGGCCGCCGTGCCCAGGGCGGTCTTGCCGACCTTGGGGTCGTTCGGGTCCGCGCTGTTGCCCGTGAGCCACAACCGGTCGACGCCCAGGGTCGCGCACGTGCGCAGGATCGACCCCAGGTTGTAGGGCTGGGTGACGGATTCGACGAGGAGCGCGAGCCGCCCCTCCGTGCGCCTGCGCCACTGGCGGTTCAGGCGTTTGACGTCCGTGGGACGCAACTGCGTGCTCAACTGCGGTGTGTTCCTCAGCGGGTCTGTTCCGGGACGGTCCCGGTGGTCCGGTGTTCGCAACAGGTTACCGGTCAGCCGACGTGACCGCACTCCCGGCCCGGGACACAACAGGCAAAAACGGAGTCCAGGCTCCGTTCAGGCGGTCTCGGACCGGCGCACGGCCAGGACGCGGAACCCCGCGCGCGAGGCCACGCGCTGGGCGGGCAGCCCCCGGGCGTCCAACCAGCGCTGGAGCGAGTCAGCGCCCAGGTGCTTCTGGACGACCAGGTGGGCCGTGCCCTCGGGGGTGAGCCGTCCCAGCCACGTCCGCAGCATCGCGTGCAGCACGCCCTTGCCCACCCGGATCGGCGGGTTGGACCAGACCGCGTCGAACGGTCCGAGCAGGTCCTTGGCCGTGGCCGCAGCCTCCGCCGACTCCCGCCCCTGGTCCGCGGCCAGTTCGCCCTCGGGCGAGACCACCGCGAAGCGCGCGTGGTCCAGTCCGTGCTCGGCGGCGTTGCGCCGGGCCAGACCCACGGCGCGCGCGTTGACGTCCACACCCAGCACACGCGCGCCGGGTGCGCGCGAGGCCATGGTCAGGGCGATCGGCCCGTACCCGCACCCCAGGTCGAGCAGGCGGCCCTGCGGAGGCGGCGGGGGCACCGTCTCCAGCAGCACGCGCGTGCCCAGGTCGACCCTGTCCGGGGAGAACACGCCGCGGTCGGTGCGCAGCCGCAGGTGCAGGTCGGGCAGGACCAGGTCCGCCGTCGAGGGGCGGCTGGCGGCGTCGGGATCGGAGTCGAAGTAGTGCTGGGCCACGTCGTGACGCTACCAGGGGCAAGACACTCCCGTGCCCCGGGCAAAAACCTCCCATACCACCAGAAACGAAATCGCCAAGCCTCCGGTCCTGGCGGTGCTCAGTGCAGAAGATGGAGGTAGCCGAGGTTTGTGGGGGAAGCATGCGAGCACACGTAGGTGACCGACTCGTAGTCGAGAGCCCGCGCGCCGACACCCATCGCCGGACCGGGGTCGTGACCGACGTTCGTGGAGCCGACGGAGCACCGCCGTACCAGGTGCACTGGCTCGACACCGATCAGGGCCACGACACCCTCGTGTATCCGGGGCCGGACGCGCACATCGAGCACACGCCCGGCGTCACGGGCACGCAGGCGGAGGGGGCGAGCACCATGCAGACGACGAAGCGCTGGGATGTCGATGTCGTCGTGTCCGAGGAGGCCGAGGGCGACACCGCGCGCACATGGGCCGAGGTCGGTCTGGTCGCCGACGACGGGACGGCGCTGAGGGGTCACGGTATGGCCCGCAAGCACCCGGCGGACCTGGACGTACCCGAGATCGGTGAGGAGCTCGCCGTCTCGCGTGCGCTGTCCGACCTGTCCCGGCAGCTCCGCCAGGTGGCCGCGGAGGACATCAACGAGAACACCGGGACACCGTGGCGGCCCAGCTGACCCGGCCGCCGGGGCGCACGCCCGAGGTCGCGTCCCGTGGAACGCTCACCTGAGGGGTCGCCGTCCGGGCGCCGCCACGCCTGCGCACTGCGGGGCGGTCCGCGAGCCGGGGACGAGCCCCGGGCGTGGCCGGGGAGGAACCGTCCCCGGCCTCCGGGGCGCCAGACGGGAGCGGGTACCGCGCCGCAGGGGGGGCGGTGGACGGCGACGGGCGGGCCGAAGGAAACACAGGCGAAGGCCCCCGGCCGCGTGCCGGGGGCCTTCGCCTGCCCGGCCGCGCCGAGACGACCCGAAACACCAAACGTCCATGTCCGGAACCAGTGCACGTCACCGGCCCGACCGGAAGTGGCCACCCCCACCACGGGTGGTCCGCACGGGTTGGTCACCCGCATCGGGCAGACTCGGAACCGTTCCACCGATCCAAGGAGGCCCGTTGCCCACCTCTTCCGGAGCCCAGGCCAGACCCGCCCGTGCGCTGGGCACCGTCGACGCGGTCGCCATCGGCGCGGGCGCGATGCTCGGCGCCGGGGTGTTCTCCGTCTTCGCCCCGGCGGTGGTGGGCGCCGGGGCCTGGCTTCCGGTCGCCATCCTCGTGGCCGGTGCGGTGGCCTACTGCAACGCGATCTCCTCCGCCCGCCTGGCCGCCCGCCACCCTTGGTCCGGCGGCGCCTACGTCTACGGCCGCGAGCGTCTGGGCGACCTGTGGGGCTACCTGGCCGGCTGGTCCTTCGTGGTCGGCAAGATCGCCTCCTGCGCCGCGATGGCGATGACCTTCGCCGCCTACGTCCTGCCCGGCTGGGAGAAGCCCGTGGCCGTGGCCGCCGTGGCCGCGCTCACGGCCCTGAACTACCGGGGTGTGCACCGCTCGACGTTCGTGGTCAAGATCCTGGTCGCCGTCGTGCTGGCGGTCCTGCTCGCCGTCCTGGCGGCCATGGGCGTCAGCGGGCGGCTCGGGGCGGTCCTGGAGGTCGACGGGCTCGGTCCCTGGCCCGGCTCCTTCGGCCTGCTCGGCTCGGCCGGGATGATCTTCTTCGCCTTCGCCGGGTACGCCCGCGTGGCCACGCTGGGCGGTGAGGTCCGGGACCCGGCCACGACGATCCCCCGCGCGATCACCCTGTCCCTGGGCGGTGTCCTGGCCCTGTACCTGGCCGTGGGCACCGGGGTGCTCATCGTGTTGGGCCGCGAACGCCTGTCCCAGAGCACCGCTCCGCTGGTCGACGCCGTACGTGTGGCGGGGTTCCCCGGGCTGGTCCCCGTCGTCGTGGCGGGGGCGGCCCTCGCCAGCCTGGGGGCGCTGCTCTCCCTCGTGCTGGGGGTGTCGCGGACCACGGCCGCGATGGCCGCGGACGGCCATCTGCCCCGGTACCTGGCCGCCGTCCAC
Organism: Nocardiopsis sp. KDC1DS13DA1; assembly: GCF_055632325.1. Classification (NCBI taxonomy): domain Bacteria; kingdom Bacillati; phylum Actinomycetota; class Actinomycetes; order Streptosporangiales; family Nocardiopsidaceae; genus Nocardiopsis; species Nocardiopsis sp. KDC1DS13DA1. The sequence continues at coordinate 17,093 of NZ_JBVMUY010000023.1, read as the reverse complement.
GAGCGCCACGGGGTACCGCACCGGGCCGAGGTCGCCGTGGGTGCAGTGGTCGCAGCGCTCGTGCTGTTCACCGACCTGCGCGGGGCGATCGCCTTCTCCGCCTTCGGCGTGCTGGTGTACTACGCCATCACCAACGCCTCGGCGCTGCGGCTCGGACCGCACGAGAACCGACCGCCCCTGTTGGTGCCGGTCACCGGCCTGGTGGGATGCGTGGTCCTGGCGTGCAGCCTGCCGCTGCCGGTGGGAGCCACCGGGCTGGCCGTGCTCGCCGTCGGCGCCGGCCTGTGGTGGCTCCGCGATCAGCGGCGCTGAGACCGGTTCCGGGAGTACCGGACCAGGAACTCCAGCCCGCGCCGCGCCGTCGTCGACAGCCGGAGCCCGGCCAGCTCCTCGGGCGTGAACCAGGAGCAGTCGGCGGTCGATCCCGCCCTCTCCACCACCCTGGGCTCACCCGGACGGGACACGTGCACGTGCGAGAACACCCACACGCCGTGGACCTCCGGTTCGCCGGGGCGGGTGCGGTGGTGGCTGGAGACGGTGATCAGGTCACCGATGACACCGTCCTGCCCGGTCTCCTCGACGATCTCGCGCCGCAGCGCCGTGCGGACGTCCTCCCCGGCGTCCACACCCCCTCCGGGCAGGTGCCAGGTGCCGGCGCCGGGGAAGCCCTCGGCGATCAGGCACAGCAGCACGCGGCCCTCGGGGTCGGTGACCATGCCGTAGGAGGCCAGACGGCTCATCCGGGCCCCGGGGTCGCCGGGGTCCTCGTCGGGAGCCAGCTCCCCGACGGCGGGGAGCAGACCCGCGGTCGGGAGCACGGAGGGCCAGGCGCCCAGGGACGCGGGTTCGGCGTACACCACCCGGTCCACGTGCAGCCGCCGCCCCTCCGGTGTGGACGCGAGCTCGGTCACCACGTCCACCGCCACGAGCGGGGCCCCACCGGGCAGACCGCCCAGTTCGCGGGCCACCGACTCGGGTTCCTCCCCGAACCGCAGCCGCCGCCCGCGCACGGTCGGACCGGCCGCGCCCGAGTACACCAGATGCACGGTGACCCGGCGTGCCGTCTCCGAGGAGGGGTAGGGCCTCACAGCGCCCCCGAGGTGGCCGGGTTGGACAGGCCCACCAGCTGGAGCAGCTCGTCGAGACCGGCGATCGTGGTCACGCCCTCCAGGTGCTGGCGGCCCTGGCGGTCGATCATGATCGGGCGCATCCGCGAGGCCACGGCACCGACCCCGTCGGACTGGATCTGGTCGCCCACGTGCCAGCAGGCGCGCGGGTCCACGCCCAGGCGCTGGGCGGCCAGCTCGAAGATCCTGGGGTCGGGCTTGCCCGCGCCGGCGCTGTCGGCGCAGACCACGGTGTGGAAGTACGGGGTCAGTTCCAGGGCCTGCATCTTCGCGTGCTGGAGGGCCTCCACCCCGTTGGTCACCACCGCGAGGCGGTACCCGGAGGAGGCCAGGGCGTTGAGCACGGGGAGGGTGTCGGGGAAGACCTGCCAGCCGGAGCGGTGGGCGTCCAGGTAGAGGTGGTAGAGCTCGTCGCAGTGCTGGTCGGCGATGTCGGCGTGACCGGCCTGGACCGCCAGGGCGCGGATGCGCTCGCGCCGCTGCTGCTCCAGGCTGAGCCCGCCGCGCAGGTAGGCGCCGAAGGAGATCTCCGTCTGCACGTCCCACAGGGTGCGTGCCGCGGTGAAGTCGGGGTGGCCGAGCCGCTCCATCACCGCGCGCAGTCCCGTGGAGGACGCGGCGTTGTCGTCGATGAGGGTGTCATCAAGGTCGAAGCAGATCGCGGTGGGGGCCGCTGCGGGTATGTTCGGCATCGTTCCTCAACTGAATGGGCAGGACAAAACATGCCAACGCTAACCCGTGGGCAGGACAGAAAAGGTGTAAACCCCGCCTAAAGGGATGTGGCCAAAATCACTGTACGCAGGGTGTGGCCCCCTCTCCCCTGAGGTCAGAGCCTCACGGCAGGCGCTGGAACCACAGGAGTGATGTCACAGCGGTGGCCGTGCCGAGCAGAATCGCAATCAACACGAAACGCGTCACGATCTCCTCGTGTACCCACTCGGTGCCCAGGGAGGAACCGATGTCCTCGTACACCTCGTCCAGCTCGGTCTCGCTCTCGGCCTCGTAGTAGTGGCCCTCGGTGTCCTGCGCCAGCTCCATCAGCGCCTCCCGGTCGATGTCGGCCGGCACCCGGTAGCCGTCGATCTCGATCATCGCCGCGCCGCTGCCGAACGCGATCGTCGACACCGGCACCCCCGCCTCGGCCGCCGCCGCGGAGGCCTCCCCGATCGCCCGGCCGCTGGTGTTCTCCCCGTCCGACAGCAGCACGATCGCCGACGGCGGCGGATCCTCCCGCGAGTCCTCGTCGAAGCCGCGGATCGCCTCCAGGGAGGCGAACACCCCCTCGCCGATCGCCGTTCCCGGACCCAGGCGCAGGTTCTGGATCGACCCGACCACCGCCTGGTGGTCCTGGGTGGGGGAGGCGACCACCGTCGCCGCCGAGGAGAAGGACACCAGGCCCACGTTGAACCGGTCGGGGAGGGTGTCCACGAACCCCTGCGCCGACTCCTTGGCCGCGTTGAGCCGGTCGGGCTCGATGTCGGTGGCGGCCATCGACAGGGACACGTCCACCGCGACGATGATGGTCGCCCGCTCCCGGGGCGCCTCCACCGGCATCGCGGGCAGCGCCAGGGAGGAGATCAGCACCGCCAGGGTCGCCATGAACAGCGCGGCGGGCACGTGGCGGCGCACGTCCGGGCGTTGGGGCACCACCTGGTCGAGCAGCGCGAGGTTGGTGAACCGGGCCGCGTACCGGCGGCGCCGGGTCTGCGCGAACACGTAGACGGCCACGAGCACCAGCAGGGTCAGCAGCCACCACAGCCGCTGGGGTTCCAGGAAGGTCATGGCTCACGCCCTCCGCGCGTCGGCTCGGTTCCGCGGGGCGCCCCCGCGCCGTCGCTGTCGCATCTTCGGCCCTTCCGTGTTCATCGGGGGGTTCCCGGGGTGTGGCGCGCCAGGTGGTGGGCGGTCCGCCGCTGGTGGATGACGAACCGCGCCGTGTCCAGGACCCAGTCGCGGTCGGTGCGCAGGACCAGGTGGTGGACACCGCAACGGCGCAGGGCCGCCCGGATCGCGGTCCGCTGGGCGTGCGCCGCCCGCCGGTAGCGTTCGCTGACCGACCTGGTCAGCCGTACCTCGCGCACGCGTCCGGTACGCGGGTCGCGCAGGGTCACGTTCCCGATCGGGGGCACCTCCAGCTCCCGGGGGTCGAGCACCTCCACCACCAGGACCTGGTGGCGGGAGGCCATCAGCCGCAGCGGCCGTTCCCAGGGGACCGGGCCGCCGTCGAGGGGGGTGTCGAGGAAGTCGGAGATGACCACGCGCAGGCCGCGCCGACGTCGGGTGCGCACCAGGTCGGTGCACGCGTCGGCCAGTGTGGCCCGGTCGGGCGGGGGGTGGTCCTCGTCCCCGGTCGGGGCCGCCGCCACCGTCGCCAGGAGCGACAGCAGGGCCTCCTTGCCGGATCGGGCGGGCCAGCGGCGCACGGTGCCCCGGTGCAGGAAGTGCGCGCCGAACCGGTCGCCCACCCGCTGGGTGAGCAGGTTGGCGGCGACCAGCGCCCCGACGGCCACCTCCCGCTTGGACCGCAGGCCCGTTCCGAAGTCCATGCTCGGTGACAGGTCCAGCAGGGTCCAGCTCTCCAGCTCCCGGTCGGCGACCAGGTCGCGCACGTGCGGGGTGTCGGTCCGCGCGGTCACGGCCCAGTCCATCCGCCGTACGTCGTCCTCGCCCGGCCGGTACAGCCGCGCCTCGGCCGCCTCGGAGCCCGGTCCCAGGCGCAGCCCCAGATGCTCGCCGTGCAGCAGGCCCTCCAGGCGGTGCACGATCCGCAGGTCCAGGCGGCGCAGCGCGGCCCGCAGCCGCGGGTCGGTGCCGATCATGGGTGCGGACACGCCCGTCACCTCGGCGCGGACAGGGAGGCGGACTCGCCGCTGGGCGGCTGTTCGTCCCAGATCACCCGCGGCGCCAGCACCGTGGACAGGATGCGGTCGACCACCTGCTCGGGGGTGATCCCGTCGGCGAGGGCGTCGAAGGTCAGCACGAGACGGTGGGCGATGACGTCGCGGGCCAGGACCCGTACGTCGTCGGGGAGCACGTAGTCGCGGCCGCGGAGGACGGCCAGGGCCCGCGCGGCGGCGACCAGGCCGAGGGTCGCGCGGGGGCTGGCGCCGACCTCCAGGACGTTGCGCAGGTCCGGCATCCCGTGGTTCTCCGGCTCGCGGGTGGCCATGACCAGGCGCACGACGTAGTCGGCGATGAGCTGGTGGACGTGGACGCGCTCGGCGTCGGACTGGAGTTCGCCGAGCGTGACGGGGTCCAGGACCTGGTGGGCGGTGGGCGGGGTGGTGCTCATCCGCCGGAGGATCTCCATCTCCTCGTGCGCGCGGGGGTGCCCGACGTTGACCTTCATCAGGAACCGGTCGCGCTGGGCCTCGGGGAGGGGGTAGACGCCCTCGGACTCCACCGGGTTCTGTGTCGCGATGACGATGAACGGGGAGGGAAGGGGGTAGGTGGTGCCGCCGAGGGACACCTGGCGTTCGGCCATGACCTCCAACAGGGCGGACTGCACCTTGGCGGGGGCGCGGTTGATCTCGTCCGCGAGGACGAAGTTGGCGAAGACCGGCCCCAGCTCGACGTCGAACTGCTCGGTGGAGGGGTGGTAGATCCGTGTTCCCACGATGTCGGAGGGGACCAGGTCCGGGGTGAACTGCACCCGGGCGAAGGACCCGCCGGTGACCCTGGCCAGGGTGGACACGGCCAGCGTCTTGGCGATGCCGGGTACGCCCTCGATGAGGCAGTGGCCCTTGGCGACGAGGGCGATCAGGGAGCGTTCCACCATGCGTTCCTGGCCGACGATGACCGTGGACACCTCGTGGAGTGCCGCCCGCAGCAGCCTGGTGGGCTCGCCCGGGGCACTGTCCGGGCCCGAGGAGGGCGCGGTGCCGCTTCCGGGTGAGTTCTCTGCCATCGTCCGCCTTCCCGCGTCCCGAGACGGCGCCCCGACGGGCGGCGCCGAATAGGGTGTGCATCATCCGCCTGTGGCGACACTACCTGCTTCGGTCGGCGCAGTCTGGGACACAGCGCCACGAGGTGTACGACCGCATTCGCTGGAGAGGGGCGTGACATGGGGGTTCCCACCCAGGGCCTGCACGAGGGTGATCCTCGTCAGTTGGGCGGGTTCCGGTTGGTCGGCCGGGAACGCACATCCCCGCTCGGCGTCGTCTACCTGGGGCGGGATGCCTCGGGGGCCGAGGTGAGCGTGGCGGTGCTCAATGCGGGAGCCTCCGGCGACCCCCAGGCGCGTGAGCGCTTCGCGCGGGCGGTCCGTGACAGGAAGGACGTGCTGGCGTCCCGCACCCGGGGCCATTCGGTGCTCTGGGTGGCGATGCCGGCCGGCACGGACGGCCCCGGGGCCGAGGTGGTCCTGGAGGAGACGGCGCGGGGCGGGCCGGTGGGCGGCGGCGGCCCCGTGGTCCAGCCCTACTGGGCGGGGGAGCGGCGCGGCTCGGTGGTGCTGTGGGCTCCGTGGCGGACCCGTCGGGACAGCGCGGTCGGCGCGGGGGCGGCGAGCCTGTGGCTGGCGGTCGTGCTGGGTGTGCTCCTGCTGCTGCTCATGCTGGGGGGCACGTCCCTGGTCGGGTGGCTGTCCACGTTCCCGCCCCCGGAGATCCCGCAGCCCGGGCAGCCGGTGGAGGTCGAGCCGGAGGAGTCCGCGCCGGCGGGGGAGCCGACCCCGGCGGAGGAGGGCGAGGAGCAGGCCCCCGAGCCCCGACCGGGGGACGGGGAGACCGAGGTTCCCGAGCCGACGGTGCCGGGGGAGCTGGAGGGGGATCCCGAGGACCACCTCTGAGTCGTCCCCGGAGAGGGGGCGGAGGTGGTGCCCCGTCCGTGCGCGCCAATAAAAATCTACGATGTAAAGGTGGCGGGGCTGTTTCCTCCAGCTCAGAACACAACCGATATCGCGCGGCTACGCCGCACACTCCTCCACAACCCCCGCCCGGGCGTGGCGTCCGTCGCGAGGGTGTGGCCTAGAACATGTTCAGCGTTGCGTAAGAGAACTTGCGAGGCCAAAGGTGATGGTGGGACTAGGGGCGATCGGCCGCGGTCGTCAGCGTGTGCGTCAGGAGTCCGCGCTTCGTCCGGTCCGGGCACCACTGTCCCTATGCTGGTCCGCGTGCTGAAAAAGGTGATCGCGACGCGGTACGTCCTGCCGCTGCGCGAAGGAGGTTCGCTCCCGGGGTTGGTCGAGGCCGACGACCTGGGGATGTACGTGGTGAAGTTCGTCGGTGCGGGTCAGGGTCGCAAGACTCTGGTGGCCGAGATCGTCACCGGGGAACTCGGCCGGGCCCTGGGACTGCCCGTTCCGGAGTTGGCCCTGGTCGAGATGGACCCGGTGATCGGTCGGGGAGAGCCCGACCCGGAGGTGCAGGAGCTGCTCAAGGCCAGCGGCGGGCTCAACCTGGGAATGGACTTCCTGCCGGGGTCGCTCGGCTTCGACCCGCTCTCCGTCGACGTGGACCCGGGGTTCGCCGGCCGGGTGCTGTGGTTCGACGCGCTGACCGGCAACGTCGACCGTTCCTGGCGCAACCCCAACATGCTCCTGTGGCACGGGCGCCCGTACCTGATCGACCACGGGGCGACGCTGATCTTCCACCACAACTGGGCCGGGGCCGAGCGTTACGTCACCCGCTCCTACGACGCGCACGACCATGTGATGGCGGGGTCGGCGCCCGACCTGGCCGCCGCCGACGCGGAGTTGGCCCCGCGTGTGGACGAGGAGCTGTTGCGGGAGGTCGTGGACCTGGTGCCGGACGAGTGGCTGGCGGAGGAGCCCGGGTTCGGATCCCCCCAGGAGGTCCGGGCGGCCTACGTGCGGCATCTGCTGGCCCGGGTTACGGACCGCTCCTGGCTGCCGGAGGTGACCGGGTGAGCGGGTTCAGGCGGTACAGCGAGGCGGTGACGACCGGTCGTGTGGGTGAGGAACGCGACCGGGCGGTGTTCGAGTACGCCCTGGTGAGGGTGGTGCCCCGGTTGGAACGGGGTGAGTGCGTCAACGCCGGGGTGGTCGTGTACTGCCAGGAGCGGGCGTTCCTGGCCGCGCGCACGGCGTTGGACGAGCGGCGGCTGTTGGCCGTGGATCCCGGGGTGGACGTGGCCGGGGTGCGGCGTGCGCTGGAGTCGTTCGAGGTGATGTGCGCCGGGGGTGCCCGGGCCGGTGCGGTCGGTCGGGAGCGTCCGGGGCAGCGGTTCCGGTGGCTGACCGCTCCGCGGAGCACGATCGTGCAGACGGGGCCGATCCACGGCGGTCTGACGGAGGATCCGGCGGCGGAGGTGGAGCGGTTGCTGGAGCGGCTGGTGCTGTGAGGCGGCGAGGGTAACCGACATCACAGGCGGCCGGAGGGTTGTGGGGGACAGTTCCGTCGGTGTGTGGTGTTGGTACTGGGTGGTCCGTGTCCGGGAACGCTCCCGGACACGGGCCACCCCGTTCCCCTTTCCTCCCCCTGTATTGGAGTGCCTGTGTCGTCTCCGAACGCCTCGTCCGCTCCCGCCGACGTCGGCGGGTCCGTCCCCCCGGAGGGGGCCCGGTCCCGGGGGTGGGTCGCCGGGCTGGTCCTGGTGCTGGGTGTGCTGACGGCGGTCGGACCGTTGGCCACGGACATGTATCTGCCCGCGTTCCCGGAGATCACCCGCGACCTGGAGGCGACGGAGGGGCAGATCCAGCTGACGTTGACGGCGATCATGCTGGGTATCGCGGTCGGGCAGCTGGTGATCGGCCCGATGAGCGACGCGTGGGGTCGGCGCAGGCCGTTGCTGGCGGGGGTGGCCCTGTTCACGGTGACGTCGGTGCTGTGCGTGTTCGTGCCGGACGCGACGACGTTCGCGGTGGTGCGGTTCGTGCAGGGTGTTGCGGGTGCCGCGGGTGCGGTGATCGCACGTGCGGTGGTGCGTGACCTGTTCTCCGGTGACGGTGCGGTGCGGTTCTTCTCGCGGTTGGCGCTGGTGATGATGTTGGCACCGCTGTTGGCTCCGTTGGTGGGTGCGCAGCTGTTGCTGGTGGGGCCGTGGCAGTTGAGTTTCTGGGTGCTGGCGGGGGTGTCGGCGGTCAGTTTCGTGCTGGTGCTGTTGTGGTTGCCGGAGAGCCTGCCGGCGGAGGAGCGGCGTGCGCGGGGGCCGCGGGAGTTGGCGTTGACGGTGGGTCGGCTGCTGCGTGATCCGCGGTTCGTGGGTCCGGTGCTGACCGTGGGGTTGAGTTTCGGCATGTTGTTCACGTACGTGTCGTCGTTCTCGTTCGTGTCGCAGGAGGAGTTCGGTGCCTCGCCGCAGACGTACGCGTGGTTGTTCGCGGTGAACTCGTTGGCGATGCTGGCGGGTACGCAGCTCAACGGTGTGTTGGTGGGGCGTGTGGAGACGCCGCGTCGGCTGGCTGGGGGGTTGGTGGTCGCGCTGACGGCGGTGGTGTCCCTGTTGGTGGTCGCGTTGGCGGGTGTGGCGTCGTTGGGGCTGGTCGCGGGGTTGCTCGGGCTGATGATGTTCAGTGTCGGGTTCATCATGCCGAACGCGACGGTGCGGGCTCTGGACGGTCAGCCGGTGGCGGTGGCCGGTACGGCCTCGGCGTTGATGGGGGCGTTGCAGTTCGCGTTGGGCGGTGGTGTGGCCGCGTTGGCCGGGTTGACGCCGTCGGGTGAGGCGTCGGTGCGGAGCATGGCTGTGGTGATGGCGGCGGCGGCGGGGTTGTCGTTCGCGGCGTTCGTGTGGTCGGTGCGGTCTCGGCCAAAGGTCCGATGACCCTTCGTGTGAGTGCTCTGCGCTGGGTTTTCGCCGGATTGCTCCGGGTTGCCGTCGGGTGGTGAGTCCGGGCACAGTAGGGCTTCTGATCCCCTTTTGTGTGGCGAGCCCGCTCTGCGGTGGGCTCGCCCCTCCGACGTGGCAGGTGATGTGTGGGTATGGGCGAGGCGAGTGTCAGCCCGGGTGTGCGGGTTCGGGAACTGTCGGGGCTGGGCGACCTGGTGTACGAGGCGGCGCACACCGACGCTCATGCTGAGGTGTTCTCCGTGCCGTTGCCGGAGGAGGGATGGGGGCGGCGGACGGCGGGCGCTTTCGCCACGGACGTGACGGGGATCGCCAAGGGGCTGGTCGCCGCGGGTGTGTCCGAGGGTGACCGGGTGCTGGTGGTGTCGGGCACGCACCATGACTGGGCGAAGTTGGCGTTCGCGGTGTGGTCGGTGCGGGCGGTGTTGGTGCCGGTGTCGTCGTCGGTGTCGGTGGAGCGTGTGACGCATGTGGTGCGTGAGACGCGTCCCGCGGCGGCGGTGGTCGAGGGCGGGCGGTTGCTGGCCGCGGTGACCGCGGTGCAGCGGGAGTTGCCGGACCTGGGGCGGGTGTGGCCGCTGGAGTCGGGCCTGGAGGAGATCGGGCGGTTGGGGGCGTACATGGACGCCTCGGCTGTGCGGTTCCGTCGTGACGCGACGATGCCCGAGGACGCGGCGGTGGTGCTGTATCCGATGAGTGCGGTGTCGCGGCGGATGCGGGGTGTGGTGCTGTCGCACGGTGCGCTGTTGTCGGCTGCGGCCGGTGTGGTGGATCGGATGTGGCCCCGGCTGTCGGAGTTGGAGCCGGGGCGGGCGAGCGCCCTGTTGGATCTGCCGTTGTCGGAGATCTCGGGGTTGGCGTCGTTGTTGGCGTGTGTGGTGGGCCGGGTGCGGGTGGGGCTGTCGGCTCCGGGGTCGTTGCCGCGGTTGGTGAAGTCGTTCCGGCCGACGGTGCTGGTGTGCGGCCCGGGTTTGTTGGAGCAGGCATACGAGGTGGAGCGGGGGCGTGCGCACTCGACGGGGTGGGACTCGTTGGGGACGTTCAACGCGGCTGCCGAGGCCGCGGTGCAGTTCGACCGGGCGCCGAAGAAGGGTGCGTGGCGGCGGTTGTCGCGGTCGATGTATGACTGGTCGTTCGCCAAGGTGCGGGAGATGTTCGGTAACCGGGTGCATCTGGCGGTGTGCTGGGGTGGGGGCCTGTCGCAGCGTCTGGACGAGTTCTACGGCGGTGTGGGTGTGCCGGTGATGCAGGTGTTCGGTGTCCCGGAGACGGCTGGTGTGTTCACGGCGAACGCGGTGGGGGATCGTTCGGCGGGTTCGGTGGGTCGTGCGTTGGACGGCTGTGAGGTGTGGGTGTCGCGTGAGGGCGAGGTCCACGTGCGTGGTGGTGGTTTGTTCTCGGGGTACTGGGCTGATGGTGAGGCTTCGGGTTCGGCGTTCCGTGAGGGATGGTTGGCCACGGGTGTGCTCGCTGAGGTCGATGAGGCTGGTTTCGTGCGGGTGCGTGGCCGGTTGCGGCCGCAGGCGTCGGTGACTGAGGTGCCGGGGCGGTTCGTGGCGGTGTCGCGTTCGGTGGAGCGGTCGTTGCCGGTGGGGCCTTCGGAGGGTGTTGGGGCGCCGGAGGGGGCGGCTGGCGGGGGTGCTGTGGCTCCGGTGGTGCCGGTGGCGTCTGAGCCGGGTGTGGACCCGGGAGTGGTGGTGGAGCCGGCCGGTGCGGAGGCCGCACCCGAGGCGGACGCGGCGTTGGTGGCGGAGTTCGAGGCTCGGTTGCGGGCGCATCCGTTGATCAGTCAGGTGTTGGTGATCGTGGAGGGGCGGCCGTTCGCGAGTGCGTTGGTGACGTTGGTGCGTGACCAGTTGGAGTACTGGCGGTTGGTGAACGGGCGTCCGTTGTCGATGGCGCCGGAGGAGATCGCGGGGGACCGGGATCTGCTGCGGGAGGTGCAGGGGTTGGTGTACGAGGCCAACCGGAGTGTGCCGCGGCATCTGGCGGTGCGGTCGTTCCATGTGTTGGCCGAGGAGTTCACGGTGCAGTCGGGGTTGGTGGCGCCGTCGGGTGAGTTGCGGCGTGAGGCGGTGTTGCGGGCGTTCGCGGAGGAGATCGACGGGTTGTACCGGGTGCGTCGCGAGCAGCGGTAGTCGGCGGGGCTGAGGCCCGGAGCGAGCACAGCCGCGGTCCCTGTGGGGCCGCGGCTTCGTCGTGTCCGGGGAGGGGATCGGTCGGGTCAGGCCGGTGGCATCTTCGTGGAGGAGAGGTAGGCCAGGACGGCGAGGACGCGGCGGCTGTCGTCGGCTGAGGGCGGGAGGTCGAGTTTGGTGAAGATGTTGTTGATGTGCTTACTGACGGCTTTTTCGGTGATGTAGAGGCGGGCGGCGATGGCGGAGTTGGAGCGGCCTTCGGCCATCTCGGAGAGGACTTCGCGTTCGCGTGGGGTGAGTTGGGCGAGGGGGCCGCTCTGGTCCTGGCGGGCGAGGAGTTGGGAGATGACGGCGGGGTCCATGGCGGTGCCTCCGGCGGCGACGCGGCGGACGGCTTCGATGAACTGGCCGATGTCGAGGACGCGGTCCTTGAGGAGGTAGCCGACGGCGCCGGTGTCGTCGGAGAGGAGCTCGCGGGCGTAGAGCTGTTCGACGTGTTGGGAGAGCACGAGGATGGGCAGCCCGGGGATCTGGGTGCGGGCGCTGAGGGCGGCTTGGAGGCCTTCGTCGGTGAAGGTGGGTGGGAGGCGGACGTCGACGACGGCGACGTCGGGTTTGTGTTCGGTGAGGGCGTTGTGGAGGTCGGGGCCGTTGTCGACGGCTGCGACGACGGTGAAGTCGTGGGCTTGGAGGAGGCGGATCAGTCCGTCTCGGAGGAGGGCAAGGTCTTCGGCGATGACAACGCGCACGGGATCTCCAGGGTCACGATGGTGGGTCCGCCCGGGGGGCTGGCGATGTTCATCGTGCCATCGAACGGGTCGAGGCGGCGCTGGATTCCGGCGAGGCCGCTGCCGGGTGCGGGGGTGGCGCCACCGGTGCCGTTGTCGGTGAGGGTGATGACGAGGCGGCCCTGGCCGTGGTTGATGCGGATCCAGGCGTGGGTGGCGTGGGCGTGTTTGGCGGTGTTGGTGAGGAGTTCGGCGACGGCGAAGTAGGCGGCGGATTCGACGGGGTCGGCGGGGCGGCCGTGGAGGTCGACGTCGACGGTGGTGGTGAGGGGGTGGGTGAGGGCGAGGGCGTGGACGGCGCCGTCGAGGCCGCGTTCGACGAGGACGGGTGGGTGGATGCCGCGGACGAGGTCGCGGAGTTCGGTGAGGGCTTGGCGGGTGGTTTCGCGGGCTTCGGTGAGCATGTCGCGGGCGGTGGCGGGGTTGTGTTCGATGATGTGTTCGGCCATGCCGAGGTTCATGCCGAGGGCGACGAGGCGGGCTTGGGCGCCGTCGTGGAGGTCGCGTTCGATGCGGCGGATCTCGGCGGCCTGGGTGTCGATGGTGTTGGCGCGGCTGGTGGCGAGGTGGGCGACGCGTGCGGTGAGGCGGGCTTTTTCGTTGGGGGCGAGGAGGAGTCGGTTGAAGGCGAGGTAGAGGTGGAGGGCTTTGGGGGCGGTGTAGTAGGCGAGGTAGGTGAGGAGGGCGCCGGTGATGAGGGGGATGAGGGTTTGGGTGGTGGTGTGGGGGGTGTAGAGGCCGTAGAGGGGTGTGTGGGTTTGGGTGAGGGTGTGGAGGATTTGGTAGAGGCCGTGGGTGAGGAGGGCGGTGGGGATGGCGATGAGGAGGAGGTTGGCGGCTCCGGCGGTGAGCCAGAGGATGTCTTTCCAGGTGGCGGGGTCGTTGAGGAGGGTGGTGGCGCGGCGGAGGATGCTGCCTGCGGGGATGGGGCGGTAGGCGGAGGGGACGGGGCCTTGGGGGAGGAGGTGGCCGAGGGTGCGGCGTTGGGCGTTGGCGAGGATGCGTAGGAGGGCGGTGGTGAGGACGACGAAGGGGAGGCCGATCCAGATGAGGGTGAGCAGGGCTGAGGCGAGGATGAGGGGGGTGAGGAGGAGGGCGGCGGTGTTTTGGGAGAGGAGGAGGAAGAGGTAGGCGAGGGTGGTGAGGGGGCCGGGGCGGTGGGTGCGGTGGTGTGTGGTGGTCATGTGTGGTGGGGTGCCCGGTCTTTCTCGCCTGGTGGGGGGTGGGTCGGGTGGGTGTGGCTGTGGTGGGGGTCCACGTACACTACCCGGGCCTTGGCGGGTGTGGCGGGTGTTGGGGGACAGTTGGTGGTGCACTGGTTCGTTGTGGGGCGAAGGGGGCGTGACCTGGGGGTGTTTTTGGGGTGGGGGTGGGTTTTCGGGTCGACTCGCCGCTGGCGATTTCCCGTGGGTTGCCACGACCTGTGATGATCGGGGGTGTGTGGCGTGAACTGATCCTGGAGATGTATCCCGAGGCCGATCTGCGTGATGCGGCTGATGAGGTGACCTTGGCGGAGGTGGAGCGGCGGTTGATGCTGCCGTTGCCGTTTGAGTTGGCGTCGTTGTTGCGTGAGACCGACGGGGTGGTCAACGAGTACGGTGACGCGGTGGTGTGGGATGCGCGGCGCTTGGTGGAGGACAATCTGGCGATGCGTGCGGAGCCGGACTATCTGGAGTTGTACGCGCCGTTCGACGAGATGATCTTCTTCGGTGATTCGGACATGGGTCCGCAGTTCGCGTATGTGCATACGGACTACGGGCCGGGGATCGTGGTGTGGGACCATGAGTCGGATCGGCGGCGGTTGGTGGTGGTGTCGTTGCGGGACTACCTGGCGCGTTGTCTGATCCAGGGGAATTCCTGGTTCCGTTGATGTGGTCGATACTGTGCGTGGTTGACCTGCCGTTTTGTGCTATTTTTCGGGTGTTGTGGTGGTGTTGTGCCGCCTGTTGTCTCCCCGAGCACGTTGTGAGAGTAGGACCATGTCGGAGCAGTCCACGCCCGCGCAGGTGGCCGCCGTCGTCCAGGGGCGGGAGGTGGCGGAGTTTCCCGTGCTGGCGCCGGAGGCGGCGCGTGGCCGGGTGCTGCGGGTGACCGTGACCGGTGAGGAGGTGCTGCACCGGCGTAACGCTGATGTGCCCGAGGAGATGTTGGGCGGGGCGGAGCTGGGGCAGTTGGTCGACGACATGTTCCGGACGATGTACGTGGCTGAGGGTGTGGGGTTGGCGGGCAACCAGGTCGGGGTTGATCTGCGGTTGTTCGTGTATGACTGCCCGGATGATGATGGTGTGCGGCATGTGGGGCACGTGATCAATCCGGTGTTGGATGAGCGTGGTGTGGACGACACGGTCGTGGTGGAGGGTGAGGGCTGCCTGTCGGTGCCGGGCCCGCACGCGGATCTGGGCCGGGCCGAGCACGCGACGGTGCGGGGTGTGGACCGTGACGGTGCTCCGGTGGTGATCAGCGGCAGCGGGTACTTCGCGCGGTGCCTGCAGCACGAGACCGATCACACGCTGGGGCGGTTGTACGTGGACCGGCTGTCGGCGCGTGAGCGCAAGCGGGTGCTGAAGAAGATGAACGAGATGTCGGCCGGCGTGTTCGAGCGGCGCCAGGTGCGGGCGGCTGAGTTGGAGCGTGAGCTGGCGGGCTGAGGCCTGGCGGGTGTGCGGGGGTGTCGACGGCGGCGGCCGTGGCACCCCCGTCGTCGTCTCAGCGTTCGTGGTCGCCGCGCACGACGCAGAACTCGTTGCCCTCGGGGTCGGCCAGGACGGCCCAGCCGGATCCGTCGGTTTCGCGCCGGTCGTCGATGAGGGTGGCGCCCAGGTCGAGGAGGCGTTCGGTCTCCTGTTCGCGGGTGCGGTCGGGGGTCGCGCTCAGGTCGAGGTGGAGCCGGTTCTTGGTGGTCTTGGGTTCGGGGACGCGCAGGAAGAGCAGGTGCGGGCCCTGGGGGAGGCGGATGAGGGCCTCGGGGTCGCCGGGCTCGTCCTCGGGGTGGAGGGGGTGGCCCAGGGCCCGGGACCAGAAGGTGGCCAGGCGGTGGGGGTCGGCGCAGTCGACGGTGATGGTCGTGAGCTTCAGCGGCATGCGGTGCTTTCCAGGGTCAGGTGTGTGAGCTGGGTCATTGTCGTGGGTTCGGGGCGGGGCGGACAAGGGGTTTTCGGGGTGGTCGGCGGGCGTGGGGCGGGTGGGTGCCATTGGCGGGGTCGGTGGTCCGGAGTGGGGGTTTTGGGGGTTCCAGTGGGGTGGTGTGGCTCTGTTTGTGGCCTGGTTTTTGTGGTCTGTGGCCTTTTTGTGACCGGTGGGGGCGGTAGATTGCCCGGCATGGACAACGGGGAGGACCAGGTCGACCTGGATCAGCGGGTGGTCATCTACACCGACGGGGCGTGCAGCGGCAACCCCGGCCCGGGCGGGTGGGGTGTGTGGTTGCGCTACGGCGCGCACGAGAAGGAGCTGTACGGGGGCGAGGAGAGCACGACGAACAACCGGATGGAGCTGATGGCGGCCATCCGCGCGTTGGAGAGTCTGACGCGGGAGGTGCCGGTGGTGGTGCACACCGACTCCTCCTACGTGCGTGACGGGATCACGTCGTGGTTGGCCAACTGGAAGCGGCGCGGGTGGCAGACGGCCGGGCGCAAGCCGGTCAAGAACGTCGACCTGTGGCAGCGGTTGGACGAGGTGGCCTCGCGCTACGAGGTGGAGTGGCGGTGGGTGCGCGGCCACAGCGGGGACGAGGGAAACGAACGCGCGGACGCGTTGGCGCGGCGGGGGCGGGATGAGGCCGCGGCGGCGGTGTAGGCGGATCTGACGTGGTGGCGGTGGCCTGGTGGGGTCACCGCCATCGGTGTGTCAGGGGGCTTCGTCCTTGAGGGCGTCGACGAGGAGTCGGCGGGCGCCGGGGCCGGTGGTGGAGAGGACGTCCTCGGGGTTGGAGAGGGTGCACGAGTCCAGGGACAGGCAGCCGCAGCCGATGCAGCCGGTGAGGTCGTCGCGTAGCCGGGTGAGCTGGGTGATGCGGGTGTCGAGTTCGTCGCGCCACTGTTGGGACACACGTGCCCAGTCCCTGGGGGTGGGGGTGCGGTTGTCGGGCAGGGAGTCCAGGGCCTGGCGGATGCGGGCCAGGGGGATGCCGACGCGTTGGGAGATGCGGATGAAGGAGACGCGGCGCAGGGTGTCGCGGCGGTAGCGGCGTTGGTTGCCGGTGGTGCGTCGGCTGTGGATGAGGCCTTGGCGCTCGTAGAAGTGCAGGGCGGAGACGGCGACTCCGGCGCGTTCGGCGACCTGTCCGACGGTGAGTTCCTTGGCGATCGGTGGCACGTGCCCATCCTAGGGCGTGTGCGGGGGTGTGGGGGTGGGTCAGGTGGTTGGGGTGCGGTGGGGGCCGTGGAGGGCGTAGAGGCGGGCGTAGGCGCCGCCGCGGGCCAGGAGTTGGAGGTGGGTGCCGGTTTCGGTGACGCGGCCGTGGTGGAGGAGGAGGATGCGGTTGGCGGTGCGGGTGGGGTGGTTGGTGATGCTGATGAGGGCGGTGGTGGGTGGGGGTGTGGGGGGTGTGGGTCCGGTGTGGATGAGCAGTGGGGCGTGGGTGGGGTGGGGTTGGGTGGTCAGGTGGGCGGTGGTGTGGGTGGTGATGTGGCCGTGGGTGGGGGTGGTGTGGCCGGTGAGCAGGTGGGTGAGTGCGGTGGTGGCGGTGGGGGACAGGCCGATGAGGGCGATGTGTTCGCCGGGGTGGATGGTCAGGTCGAGGTGGGTGATCAGGGGGGTGTGGTTGTGGGTGAGGGACACGTTGTGCAGCTCGATGAGGGGTGGGTGGTGGGGTGGTGTGGGGGCGGGGCTGGCGTGCAGCTTGCCGCGGTGGGAGAGCCTCACGGGTGTCCGTTCGTGTGGGTGGTCGTCTGGTGGGTGGGATCGTCGGGGGTCGGTGAGAGTTCTGCCGGGGTGTTCGTGTCCTTGGTCTCGGTGGTGTGGGGGCGGTGGGGTGCTTTGAGGTTATTGGGGTTGGTGTTGTGCGACGTGTGTGGGGTGTGGGGGTGTGGTTATGGATCCGATGGGGTGATGCTGCGGTGATGGGGGTGCGCTCCGGTGCGGGTGGGGCGCCGAAGAAGGGTGCGTGGCCCCCGCCGGGGGCGGGGTCTTCGAAGAGCGTGCCGCGTGAGGTGGTGGACCTGGCGCGGTCGCGGTTCATCCTGACCGGGGAGTAGGTGTGGTGGTCGGGCCCGGGGCGGTGTGTCCTTGGGCCCGTTGGTGTGTCGTGCCCGGTCGTGGGTGGGGTGATCGGGGTCATGGGGAGTGGGGGCGGG
>NZ_JBVMUY010000022.1:0-85538 GCF_055632325.1 Nocardiopsis sp. KDC1DS13DA1 | reverse complement strand
GGCTTCCAGGACCGCCCGCGGAGCGAAGTTCTCCGAGGCGATCATCTCCAGGGTGTCGCGCTGGCGCGCCAGCTCGGCGTCGACCGCCGCCGACACCTCCGGATCCAGCTCACTGAGGCTCTGGTTGAGCACGGTCTTGTCGGTCGCCATTGGTGGCCTACTCCTCATCCTTGGTCAGAGCCTGGTACTCCTCGGCGGAGAGCAGGTCGGAGGGCTCCCCGGAGACCCGTGCCCGGAACAGCCATCCGTCGCCGTAGGGGGCGGAGTTGACCGTCTCCGCGGCGTCTTCGAGGGCCTCGTTGACCTCGACGACCTCGCCGTCGACCGGTGAGTAGATGTCGCTGACGGACTTGGTGGACTCCACCTCGCCGCAGGTCTCCCCGGCGGTCACCGCGGTGCCCGGCTCGGGGAGCTCGACGTACACGATGTCGCCCAGCGACTCCGCGGCGAACTCGGTGATCCCGACGGTGGCGACACCGTCCTCGATCCGGACCCACTCGTGTTTGTCGGTGTAACCCAGCTCCGTGGGAACGCTCACTTCGACTCTCCTTGGAGATATACCTTCATCCTGCCGTGCGCCCGTGCGGCGCCCCGGCCCGGCCTACGCCTGGTCACACCCCGTACGTGCCGGTCCCCGGTCGGGGATCCCGCCGTGTGGGGTGGGTGGGCCCCAGGGGTACGGGGCCCGGGCTGTTACGACTGCCGCTTGTAGAACGGCAGTTCGACCACGTCGACGTCCTCGCCGCGTCCGCGCACGTCCACGGTGAACGCGCCGGTCGTGATGTCGAGGTCGCCGTCCACGTAGGCCATGGCGATGGGGCGGCCCAGGGTGGGCGAGGGCGCGCCGCTGGTGGTGGTTCCGACGACGGCGCCGTCGCGCAGGACGTCCTGGCCCTTGCGCAGCGGGCGGCGGCCGCGGGAGACCAGGCCGATGAGGCGGCGTTCGCGGGCGGTGCGCGCGGCCTCCTCCAGGGCGGCCCGGCCGACGAAGTCACCCGGCTTGTCGAACTTGACGACGCGGCCCAGTCCGGCGTCGAAGGGGGTGAGGCCGGAGGTGAGCTCCTGCCCGTACAGCGGCATCCCGGCCTCCATGCGCAGGGTGTCGCGCGCGGAGAGTCCGGCGGGGACCAGGCCGTGCTCGGCGCCCGCCGTCATGAGGGCCTCCCACACGTGCGGTGCGCGGTCGGCGGGGCGGACGAAGATCTCGAACCCGTCCTCACCGGTGTAGCCGGTGCGGGCGAGCAGCACGGGCACTCCGGCCACGGTGTGCTCGTAGCCCGCGTAGTAGCGGATCCCGCCGAGTTCGGCGTCGGTGAGCGGGGCCAGGATGTCCACCGCGCGCGGGCCCTGGACGGCGATCAGCGCGTACTCCGCGGACCGGTCGGTGACCTCGACGTCGAAGCCCTTGGCCCGCTCGGCGAGGGCGTCGGCGACCACGGGGACGTTGGCCGCGTTGGCCACGACGAGGTACTCCTCCTCGCCGAGGCGGTAGACGATGAGGTCGTCCAGGACTCCGCCGTCGGTGGCGGTGATCATGGTGTAGCGGGCGCGGCCGACCCTCACCTTGGACAGGTGGCCGACCAGGGCGTGGTCGAGGGCCTCGGCGGCCTGCGGCCCCGACAGGTGGATCTCACCCATGTGGGAGAGGTCGAAGAGCCCGGCGGCCTCACGGACCGCCTTGTGCTCGGCGGTCTCGCTGGTGTAGCGCAGGGGCATGAGCCATCCGGCGAAGTCGACCAGGGTCGCGCCGGACCGTTCGTGGATCTCGCGCAGCGCTGTCGCGCGTGGCGCGGACGCGGGCTCTGACATGGGCACTCCCGAGAGGATGGGCGTCTGTCGTGCGTGGCGTTGCCATCCTCCCCCTCTGTCATCGGTGCCTGAGAGCTTCACCACGCGCTCGGCGTGGCTTGCACCTTCGGCGAGGGACGCGTGTCCCTGCTTTCCAGAGTGGTCTCGCCCGTACGGTCCAGTGTGCCTGAGAGGTTTCATCGGGGAGGGATTGCTCCTTCGGCGGCCCACATTGGCTACGCGGGCGCTCTCCCGTACGGGGTCAGCAACACGATCAGCCTAGCAGTGGCTGCTCGCGCCGCCCAAGGGTGGCCGATGTCTTACACGGCGCGCGGCCGAAACCGCCCTACGGCGGGGGCACGGCCGTTAGCTTGGGTTCGGTGGAAGAGGCAACCGGCACGTGGGGAGGAACGGGTGGGAACCGGTACCGGGCGGGGGAGACGGACGGCGGTTCCGGTGGGCCGGTCGGCGCTGACGGTCGCGGCGGGCGCGGTGACCGTTCTGCTGGGGACCGCGTGTTCCGCCGCGGTCCCGGAGACCTCCGGGCACGTCCGCGGTGACGCGCGGGCCGTCGACCGGGCGGGCGGCGACGTGCCCTCGGCGGAGCGTGAGGACCTGGAGTGGGTCTTCGACGACGCGGGGGTGGAGGGCACCTTCGTCCTCTACGACACCGGTGGGCGGTCGGCGACCGTCGTCGATCCGCGGGAGGCCCACCGCCGTAGCGTGCCCGCGTCCACGTTCAGTCTGGTCAGCTCGGTGATCGCGTTGCAGACGGGTGCGGTCTCCGACGTCGACGAGGTCGTGCCCCGCGGCGGCGAACCGCGGTCGGCCCCCGGGCGGGAGCGGGACATGAGCATGCGCGACGCCCTGTCCGCGTCCGACGCGCCCGTCGACCAGGAGATCGCGCGCCGGGTCGGTCCTGACCGGATGGCGGCCTGGGTGGACCGGTTCGACTACGGCAACCGTGCGACCGGCGGCGAGACCGAGGTGGACCGGTTCTGGCTGGACGGGCCCCTGGAGGTCACGCCCATGGAGCAGACCGTGTTCCTGGCGAGTCTGGCCCACGCGGAGCTGCCGGTGGAGGGGCGGCACCAGCGCGCCGTGCGCGAGATCGCGATGGTCGACGAGTTCGGCGGCCACACACTGTTCGCCAAGACCGGGTGGGGTGGGACCGTGGACCCCTCTCCGGGCTGGTGGGTCGGCTGGGTCGAGCACGGGCAGGACGTGCACACCTTCGCCCTGCGGATGGAGATCGAGGACGAGTCGCAGTTGGAGCTGCGCGAGCGGCTCGGGCGGGAGCTTCTGGTCGAGCTCGGCGTGCTCCCACCGGAGTCCGCCGTCTGAGGTTGCCGTCCCCGGTGGCCGAGCGCGGCGGCCGCCCGGTACCGGTCAGACGGGGACCTCCCGGTGCAGCCGTACCGGGACCGTCCGGGAGTAGTGCTGGGACGCGTCCATCAGGTTTCCCATGAACTTGAAGGTGTGCAGGACCATCCGGCGGTCGGCGATGCGCAGCCCCGGCAGCTCCTCCGACAGGCGACGCTCCACCCGGGTCAGGTCCGGGGCCGAACGCAGCCAGACGATGAAGTGCGTGTTCTCCGGGCCCGCGATCGTGCTGCACAGACGCAGTTCGGGGACGCGCTCGCCCAGGTCCCGCGCGGACTCCAGGACCCGGTCGTCCACCGACCCCCACAGCACCGCCGCGGTGGGCCAGCCCATCTCCGCGCGGGCGATGTCGCACCGCAGGCCGAGGACGCCCTCGCGCAGCAGCCGGTTGAGCCGCCGCGCCGCGGTGGTCGGCGCGATCCCCAGCCGCTCGGCGATGGGGTGGTAGCCCAGGCGGCCGTCGACGCACAGCAGGTCCACGATCCGCTGGTCGAGCGCGGTGACCCGTCCGCTCAGCGGCTCGGACCGCCCGTTGGCCTGCGCCAGTTCCCGCAGTCGGCGGCGCTGGACGGCGGACAGGGCGCCGACCTGCCAGCGGTGCGCCTCCGTGTGCACGCCGGTCACCATGTGCACGCGGTAGGAGACGACGTCGGGGAAGCCGCCGATCCAGCGCAGGAGGTAGTGGGCCAGCCCCTCTCCCGGCGCGACCGTGAGCAGGAGCTGGTGGGATCCGGCCGTGAACTGGATGCTCAGGGTGTCGGGGTTCTCGGCCAGCGCGGCGGCGACGTCCTCGACGGTGCCGTTGCGGCAGGTCAGCTCCACGTACGCCATGCTCCGCTCGGCCAGTGACTGCCGTCGGGGAAACGCCGTGATCCGTGCCAGGCCCTGCTCCTCCAACCGCCGCCACCGCCGGGCGAGCGTCGTGGGGTCCACGTCCAGGATCGGCGCGAGTTCGCTCCACGAGGCGCGCGGCGCCAACTGGAGCGCGTTGACCAGGGACAGGTCGAACTCGTTCAGAACGGTTGATTCCTGCATAGTGATCCGCTCTCAAACTCTTTTCCTGTGTTTCCAGGATTCTAAGCAGAGGTCGACATAGGTTGCCGCAGAGCCAGGAAAGCCACCTGAACAGCGTGTTTCAGCTTTGTTACTCGCCTGGGGGGCTCTGATTTCGGATAGCGGAAGGCCCGGGAAGCCGGGTCGTGGAGAAGGGGTCGACAGTGGCACCGGTGCCCTCGGGGGAGAGGATCGTCGTCGTCCGTAACGGGACGGTGGTGGACGGGACCGGAGCCGGACCGCGCCGGGGCTGGGCGGTCGTGGCACGGGACGGTCGGATCGACTGGATGGGGCCGCGGGAGCAGGCTCCCCGGGTGGGCGGGCCCCACCGGGAGGTCGACGCTCGGGGCGGCACGATCCTGCCGGGGTTCGTCGACGCCCACACGCACCTGACCATGTCCGGGGACGGCATGAACCCCGCCCATCTGGTCGACCAGCCGCCGCACTACGGTTACTACACCGCGATCCCGCGGCTGCGCGCCACCCTCGACGCCGGGGTCACCACCGTCCGCGACCTGGCAGGGCTCGACCTGGCGGTGGTCAGGGCGGTCGAGGACGGGATCGTTCCCGGCCCCCGGATCATCACCGCCTACCGCGCCCTGGGCCCCACCGGCGGCCACGGCGACTTCCGCACCTGCTGCGGTTTCGACTACGGCGCGGTCATGGGCCCCGACGGCGGCGTCTCCGTGCTCACGGACGGGACCGCCGAGGCGCTGCGCAACACCCGGGAGGTCATGCGCAAGGGGGCCCGGGTCATCAAGGTCATGGCCAGCGGAGGTGTGTGGAGCCCCTCCGACACGCCCTGGCACGACGGCCTCAACGTCGAGGAGATGGCCGCGGTCGTACGCGAGGCGGCCGCCCACGACGTCCCCGTCGCCGCCCACGCCCAGAGCGCCCGCGGCATCCGCAACGCCCTCACCGCGGGGGTCACCAGCGTCGAGCACGGCTACGAGATCGACGCCGAGGGCATCGACATGATGGGCGAGCGCGGCGCGTTCCTGGTCCCCACCCTGTCGACGGCGACCACGCCGCCCGACCCCACCCGCTCGGCCGCCTACGCGGTCGCCAAGAAGCTCAGGCTCCAGGAGCACCTCGGCGAGAACATCTCCGCCGCCGTCCGAGCCGGGGTCAGGGTCGCCCTCGGTACGGACTCCGGTATCTGCCCGCACGGTCGCAACCTGCGCGAACTCGCCCTGCTCGTCGAGCACGGGATGACGCCCGAACGCGCCCTGCGCGCCGGTACCAGCGAGGCGGCCGACCTCCTGGGCCTGGCCGACGAGATCGGCACCCTGGAGGTCGGCAAGCGTGCCGACGTCGTGGTCTGCACGGGCGACCCCACCGCCGACATCACGGTTCTGGGCGACCCGGACAACGTCACCGCGGTCGTCAAGGACGGTGTCGTCCACAAGGACGCCACCACCCGCCGATCCCCCTCCGGGGTCTCGGCCTGATCCCCCCGTTTCCCGTTCCCAGGTAGGTGAACCCATGAGCGCTCCGAGCCCACGACCGGACACCAGCGCCGAGGAGACCGCTCCCCGGCCCGGCCGCCTCGCCCGCGTGCTGGACGGTGTCGAGCGCGTCGGCAACCGCATCCCCGACCCGTTCGTCCTGTTCCTCCTGCTGTTCGCGATCGTCGCCGTCGTGTCGTCGATCATGGCCGCCGCCGGAGCCACCTACGAGGTGCCGGGCGGGGACGAGGGGCCCCAGGAGATCCGCGGCTTCCTCAGCTCCGAGGGGCTGACCTGGCTGAGCACCAACCTGGTCGCGAACTTCGTCGGGTTCCCGCCGCTGGGCGTGGTGCTGACCGTCCTGCTCGGCGTCGGCCTCGCCCAGCGGACCGGGCTGCTCAACGCGCTGGTGCGCAAGGCGTTCGGCGGCGCCCCGGCGTGGCTGCTGCCCTACGTCGTCGCGCTTGTCGCGGTCGCGGGCAGCATCATGAGCGACGCGGCGATGGTGGCGGTCCCCCCGTTGGCCGCGCTCGTCTTCAAGGCGGCCGGGCGGCACCCGGTCGCCGGCCTGCTGGGCGGCTTCGCCGTCGCCACCGCGGCCTTCAGCTGCAGCCCGTTCATCACCAGCACCGACGCCCTGCTGTCCGGAATCACCTCCACCGCGGCCGAGGCGGTGGACATCGGTACCGAGGTCACCCCGGTCTCCAACCACTTCCTGACCTTCACCATCGCGATCCTGCTCAGCGTCGCGGGCGGGTTCGTCATCGACCGTGTCCTGGAGCCGTCCCTGGTCCGGGCCAAGGTCAGCCGTGAGCAGGTCCAGACTGAGGGCGCCAACGCCCAGGACCGTCCCGACCTGAGTATGGACCCGGAGCTGACCAGCGCCGAGCGCCTGGGCATGCGCTGGGCCGGGGTCTCCCTGCTGCTCGTCCTCGCCGGTGTCCTGCTGGTCACCCTCCCCGCGGGCGCGCCGATGCGCAACGAGGAGGGCGGCTTCCTGCCGAGCTCTCCGCTGCTCGGGTCGGTCGTGTTCCTCGTCTTCCTGGCCCTGGCGGTCCCCGGCGTGGTCTACGGCCTGGTCACCCGCACCATCACCTCCGGCGCCGACGCCGCCAGGATGATGGGCCACACGATCAGGGAGATGTCCAACTTCATCGTGCTCGCCTTCGTGATGGCCCAGTTCCTCCAGTTGTTCAACTGGACCGGGCTGTCGACGTGGATCGCGATCAAGGGCGCGGAGGCGCTGGAGGCCACCGGGTTCACCGGTTTCGGCGCCATCGTGTGCTTCATCCTGCTCGCCTTCCTGGTCAACCTGTTCGTCATCTCCGGATCGGCCCAGTGGGCGCTGTTCGCGGCCGTGTTCGTGCCGATGTTCGCGCTGCTGGGGTACGAGCCGGGTTTCGTCCAGGCGGCCTTCCGGATCGGCGACTCCACCTCCAACGTGCTCTCGCCGCTCAGCCCCTACGTCGTGATCATCCTCGGGTTCCTGCGCGCCTACGAGCCGAGGGCCGGGGTCGGCACGGTCATCGCCAGGGCGCTGCCGTTCTCCCTGGTGTTCCTGGTCCTGTGGACCATCGTCCTGGCGTTCTTCTACTTTGCCGGGATCCCCGTCGGGCCGGGTATGGACGCCCGTATCTGACATCCACGGCCCCTCCCCGGGCACCCGTTTCCACGACATCCCAGACAAGGAGGCACGCCATGACCGGCGGCCGGACCCTGTACCGAGACCTGACCCTCGTCGACGGCACCGGCGCGGCCCCGGTCGCCGACGCCGCCGTCGCCGTCCAGGACGGTGTCGTCACCTACGCCGGACCGGCGGCGGGGGCGCCCGAGACCGCGCCCGGGGACCGGACCGTGCCGCTGGGCGGGCGGACCCTGCTGCCCGGGTTCATCGACACCCACGTCCACCTGGGTATGGAGGACAGCAGGGAACTGCTCAACAACGCCCTGGACCGCACCCGCAGCCTCCACGCGTTCGAGACCGCCGACCGGATGCGCCGCACCCTGGACGCCGGGGTCACCACGGTGCGCGACCTCGGCGGGGCCGACGCCGGGTTCCGCCAGGCCCAGGAGCGCGGCCTGGTGCGCGGCCCGCGCATGCGGGTGGCGCTGCGGCTGATGAGCCACACCGGCGGACACGCCGACTTCACCCTGCCGTCCGGGGTCAACCCGCACGAGTGCGGTGGGCACTCGGTCGCGGAGATCGCCGACTCCCCGCAGGAGGCGCGCGTGGCGGCGCGCCGGCTCATGCGCGACGGCGCCGACGTCATCAAGGTGTGTGCCACCGGCGGTGTCTCCAGCCCGTCGGACACCCCTGAGGACGAGGGGCTGACCGTCGAGGAGATCGCCGCGGTCGCGGAGGAGACCGCGCGGCACGGCGGCCGTCCCGTCGCGGCGCACGCCCAGGGCGCGGCCGGGATCCGCAACGCGGTGCGGGGCGGGGCCACCAGCGTCGAGCACGGCTACCTGGTCGACGACGAGGGCATCGACCTCATGCTCGACCGCGGCACCTTCCTCGTTCCCACCCTGGCCACCTTCGACTTCGAGGACCGCGTCCACCTGATGTCTCGCAAGGCCGTGGAGACCAAGCGGGCGCTGGCCGACCGCGCCTTCGAGCGGGTGTCGGAGGCGCTGCGCCGCGGGGTCCGGGTGGCACTGGGCACCGACGCGGGCATCTCCCCGCACGGCGCCAACCTGGCCGAGCTGCGGCACCTGGTTGCGGTGGGGTTGACCCCCATGCAGGCGATCCTCGCCGGGACGCGGGACGCGGCGGACCTGCTCGGGGCGGGCGACACCCTGGGCACGGTCGAGGCGGGCAAGACCGCCGACCTGGTGGTGTGCGACGGCGACCCGCTGGCCGACGTCGCACTCCTGGGCGACCCGGACCGCGTGGTCCTGGTCGTGCAGGGCGGGGAGACGGTCAAGGACATCCGTCCCTGATCCACGGCCCGGCCCGCCACGGTACGACGCGGGGCCCGGCACGCCGGGCCCCGCGTCGTGTTCTCTCGCCGTGCGCGGTTCAGACGGTGTTCTTGCGGCGCTGGCGCACGGCCTCGGCCAGCTCGGACAGCACGTGCTCGGTGGTCTCCCACCCCATGCACTTGTCGGTGATGGACTGGCCGTAGGTCAGCGCGGCCGGGTCCCCCAGCTTCTGGGCGCCCTCCACGATGAAGCTCTCCAGCATGACGCCGACGATGCCGGTCTGCCCCCCGGCGACCTGTTCGGCGATGGCGGAGGAGACACCGGGCTGGCGGGCGTGGTCCTTGCCGCTGTTGGCGTGGCTGGCGTCGATCATCAGCCGGCGCGGCAGGTCGGCCCGGCCGATGACGTCGAGCGCGGCCCCGACCGGTTCGGCCTCGAAGTTGGGGCCGCTGCGCCCGCCGCGCAGGATGACGTGGCAGTCGGGGTTGCCGTTGGTGACCACGACCGACCCGGCGCCGGTCGGGTCGACGCCGAAGAACGTGTGCGAGGCGGCGGCCGCGCCGACGGCGTCGACGGCGACCTGGACGTCGCCGTCGGTGCCGTTCTTGAAGCCGACCGGGGTGCTCAGCCCGCTGCTCAGCTGGCGGTGCACCTGGCTCTCGGTCGTGCGGGCGCCGATCGCGCCCCAGGTCACGGCGTCGGCGATGTACTGGGGGGTGATCGGGTCGAGGAACTCGGTGCCCGCGGGCAGCCCCAGCGAGTTGATGTCCAGCAGGAGCTGGCGTGCGGTGCGCAGGCCGTGGTGGACGTCGTAGGTGTCGTTCAGGTGGGGGTCGTTGATCAGGCCCTTCCACCCCACCGTGGTGCGCGGCTTCTCGAAGTACACGCGCATGACGATGCACAGGTCGTCGCGCAGGGAGGGCACGAGGCCGACCAGGCGCCGGGCGTAGTCCATCGCCGACTCGGGGTCGTGGACCGAGCAGGGTCCCACGACCACCAGGAGGCGGTCGTCCTCCCCGTCGAGTACCCGCTTGACCTCGGCGCGCGCCTCCTCGACCAGGGAGTTGCGCTCGTGGCCCAGCGGCAGTTCCCTGAGCAGGTCCCCGGGGGCGATGAGCGGCTGGTAACTCGCCACCCGTGTGTCGTTGGTGCTCGGCATCGTGTTCCCCTCGGTCCCTGGCTCGGTGCTGGCTGTCGCCGCGACTGACAGTAGCGCGGTCTGGGGCGGCCGGACGCGGTCGTGCGCGGTGTCGGTGCCGATGTGGGGAATGGGAAACACCACACCAACGGTGCGTGGAAAAGATTCGTCTCATCATGTGGGACGACAATTCCCGGAGTCATTCCGTTCCGAGGGGTCAGAGATCAGTCCTTCAGCCCCGGAAGGTCCTCTTCCCAGAACTCGCGCGGGTTGCGCTGGCCGTCGGTGGCCGTGCCGCGCTCGGCCTCGGCCCGCCGCAGTTGTACACGTCGGATCTTACCCGAGACGGTCTTGGGGAGATCGGTGAACTCCAGGCGGCGCACCCTCTTGTAGGGGGAGAGGCGTTCGCGGGCGTAGATCAGGATGGCGCGGGCGGTGTCCGCGTCCGGGGGCACGCCCTCGGCCAGGGCGATGTAGGCCTTGGCGACCGACAGGCGCAGCGGGTCGGGCGAGGGGACGACCGCCGCTTCGGCGACGAATTCGTGTTCGACGAGCACGCTTTCGAGTTCAAATGGTGAGATGCGGTAATCCGATGCCTTGAACACATCGTCGATCCGGCCGATATAGGTAATGTAGCCGCGCGCGTCCCGGGCGGCGAGGTCGCCGGTGTGGTACAGGCCGCGCCGGGTCACGTCGCGGGTCGTGTCGGGACCGTCGGCGTACCCCGTCATCACCCCCACCGGGTCCCCGGACAGGTCGACGCAGATCTCCCCGGTGTCGGCCGGTTCGTCGGTGGTGGGGTCGGTGAGCGCGATGTCGTAGCCCGGCAGCGGGCGGCCCATCGACCCCGGAACGACGCTCTGCCCGGGGGCGTTGCCGACGAGCATGGTCGTCTCCGTCTGCCCGAACCCGTCGCGGACGGTGATCCCCCAGGCGTCGCGCACCCTGTCGACCACCTCCGGGTTGAGCGGCTCGCCCGCGGCGAGCGCCTCGCGCAGCCCCACCTTCCACGAGGCCAGGTCGGTCTGGATGAGCATGCGCCACACCGTGGGCGGTGCGCACATGGTGGTCACGCCGCAGCGGACGACCTCGCCCAGCAGCCGTTCGGCGTCGAAGCGCTCCTGGTTCACCACCAGGACGGTCGCCTCGGCGTTCCAGGGGGCGAACACGCTGCTGTAGGCGTGCTTGCCCCACCCGGGGGAGGAGATGTTCAGGTGGATGTCGGCGGGCTGGACGCCGAGCCAGTACATCGTCGACAGGTGCCCGACCGGGTAGGAGCTCTGGGAGTGGGAGACCAGTTTGGGCCGGGAGGTCGTGCCGGAGGTGAAGTACAGCAGAAGGGGGTCGTCGCTGCCGGTCGGGTGCGGCGGGGTGAAGTCCAGGGCGGCGTGCTCCGAGTCGGGGTAGCTGAGCCAGCCGTCCATGTACCCGACGCAGACGCGCGTCCAGTGGCCGCGCAGGTGCGCGAACTTCTCGGTGTCGGCGGGGGAGCACACCACGTGCGCGACGTCGCCCCGGTCCAGCCGGTCGACCAGGTCGCTCTCGGTGAGCATGGGCGCGGTCGGACAGACGACGGCGCCGAGTTTGATCGCCGCGAGCGTGGTCTCCCACAGTTCGACCTGGTTGCCGAGCATGAGCATGATCCGGTCACCTGTGCGCACGCCCTGGCCGATCAGCCAGTTGGCCACCTGGTTGGAGCGCTCGGACAGGTGCCGGTAGGTGTACCTGGCCTCCGTCCCGTCCTCCTCGACGATCCACAGGGCGGTCCGGTCGGGGATGGTCTCGGCCAGTGCGTCGAAGTAGTCCAGGGCCCAGTTGAACCGGTCGGGCCGGGGCCAGCTGAACTCCCGGTGCGCTCTGGGCTGGTCCTCGCGGTGCCGGAGCAGCAGGTCACGGGCGGCCCGGAACTCCGCCGCGCCCGCGGCGGCCCTCTCTTTCGACATCGTCGGCGACCTCCGGTTCGGGAACGGTGGACGGGGCCCGCCCGTCCGGGTGCTCGGCCCGCGTGGGGCGCTGGGAACGCTGTGCCCAGCAGGTTCTACCCGGTAAGGGCGCGGGCGACGCCTGCGGGCCGTGGACCCGTACTATGGGCCGCATGGAGGAACTGCGCGGACACCACGGAACCTGGCGACTCGACGAGGAGACGGTTCGGCTCAGGTTCGCGTCGGGGCGCAGGGTTCCCACTCTGCTCAGGCACCTGGGTGAGTGCGTGGTTCCGCTGGCGGCGGTACGCGAGGTCGAGTTCGACCGCGGTGACCGCAAGCACGGGTGGCGGCTGCGGCTGTGGTTGGTCGACGGCGCCGACCCGTACGCGAACCTCGGCGTGTCCGGCCGGGACGGGACGACCCCCCTGCTGCTCACCGGCCCGCACGACGGGGAGCTCCTCGCCGAGTACGTCGCCGACAAGCTCATGTCCACGGCCGCGCTGGCCCGTGCGGCCGCGGACGGGTCCCCCGACCCGCGCGAGGTGGCCCGGGGACTGGTCGCCCGCCCGCCCTTCCAGGCCCGTACGGCGGAGGGGACGGCCACCTTCGACGGCACCCGTGTCCGGTTCCAGTGGGACGGCCTGTTGGCCGGTTCGGCGAAGGAGAAGGAGAAGGCGCGCGAGTTCCGGCTCGCCGAGATCGCCGAGGCCCGCTGGCTTCCGCCGGTCGACCTGACCGAGGGTCTGCTGCGCATCGACATGCGCGGCGTGACCGCCTCGGAGACCACCGACAGCGAGCACGACCTGTGCACCCTGGCCTCCCACGGAGCCAAGGGCAGCGACGAGACCCTCCTCATGGCGGCGACCATCAACGCCCACCTCGCCCCGGCACCGGAGGCGGCGGCGCTGCCCGGCGCCGTTCCCGCCCCCTCGCCCGAGCAGGGTGCGGAGACGATCCTCTCCACCATCCGTGAGCTGGGGCGGCTCCACACCGAGGGGCTGCTCACCGACGAGGAGTTCAGTGCCAAGAAGGCCGAGCTCCTCGGGCGTCTTTGACCCTGGTCCAGCAGCTCACCGGCCCGCGCGAAGCTCGGGGGCCGGAGGGCGGGCCTCCTCGTCCCCGGCGGTGCCCGCCGCCCGTTCCCCGCCGGCGGCCTGCCCGCGTCCCACGGGACCCGGCACGCCCCCGCACGTTTGCCCCAGCCTCCGGACGACCGTCCGGCGTCTCGCACCAGGAAAGGTCACAAGCCTTGCGCACCCTGTACCCGCCCATCGACCCGTACGACTCCGGAATGCTCGACGTCGGTGACGGCCACCAGGTCTACTGGGAGTTGTGCGGAAACCCCGCGGGCAAGCCCGTGGTGTTCCTGCACGGCGGCCCCGGAGGGGGCTGCAACCCGGCCCACCGGCGGTTGTTCGACCCGGAGCGGTACCGTGTCCTGCTCTTCGACCAGCGCAACTGCGGCCGGTCCACCCCGCACGCCAGCCGGATGGACTCCGACCTGTCCACGAACACCACGTGGACGCTGGTGGAGGACATCGAGCGCCTGCGCGAGATGATCGGCGTGCCGACGTGGCAGGTGTTCGGCGGGTCCTGGGGCAGCTGCCTGGCGCTGGCCTACGCGCAGACCCACCCCGAACGGGTCAGCGAGCTGGTCCTGCGGGGGATCTTCACCCTGCGCGACGAGGAGCTGCGCTGGTTCTACCAGCAGGGCGCGTCCATGCTCTTCCCGGACCTGTGGGAGTCCTACCTCGCGCCGATCCCCGAGGAGGAGCGCGAGGACCTCATCGCCGCCTACGCTCGGCGCCTCAACGCCCCCGAGCGCGACGTGCGCCTCGCGGCCGCCCGCGCGTGGAGCGTCTGGGAGGGGTCCACGGTCACCCTGTTGCCCAACGAGGAGATCCGGACCCAGCACTCCGACGAGGACTACGCGCTGGCGTTCGCGCGGATCGAGAACCACTTCTTCACCAACCGTGGTTTCCTGACCCCGAACCAGCTCATCGACGGCGCGGAGAAGATCCGGCACATCCCCGGGGTGATCGTCCAGGGGCGCTACGACGTCTGCACTCCCGTCCACACCGCCTACGACCTGCACAGGGCCTGGCCGGAGGCGGAGTTCCACATCGTCGACGACGCCGGGCACGCCTACAACGAGCCCGGGATCCTCGACCGGCTCATCGAGGCCACGGACCGCTTCGCCGGCTAGCGGCCGGTCCGGGTTCCGGGCGTGCGTCGCCCGGAACCCGGCACCGCGGCCGTGTCAGTCCAGGTAGCGGTCGAAGCAGGCCGCTTCGAGCTGGTCGGCGGAGCCGACCGCGCCCAGCTCGGCCAACCGCTGCCGCCCCCGCTCCCGGGACAGGTTCCACGAGGCCAAGCCCTCGCGGTCGGGGTCCTCCAGACGTTCCCTGAGTTCCAGGACCGCGCAGTCCCGGTCGTCGCCCTCCAACGCCATGAGCCCGGGGACCGCGTCGGCGGACAGGCTTCTCAGATACCAGGTGTCGACCGTGGCCAGGTCGAGGTCCTGGTGGCTCTCGGCGATGCGCAGGTCCGGGTTCCCGTAGGCGAACACGACCAGTGCCACCGCGGAGAGGGCGACCGCGGCACGCGGGAACCAGGCGGTGGACCTGCCGAGCGTGTTGACCAGACCCGCCACCGCGACCAGGACGAACACCGCGCCGCTCCACAGGATCCACGCCTCGGCGCTGGCCCGCATGCGCGTCAGCCCGAAGACGTCGATGTAGAGCTGGAGACGCATCATCGCCGAGGCGAGGATGACGAGGGTGAGCAGGCACAGCAGACCGAGCAGGACGTTGCGCGTGGTTCGCACGGCCCTCCCCCGGGCCGGGACCAGCGCCGTGGCCAGCGCGATGACGCCCAGGACCAGGAAGCTGACCAGGACGAGCTGGAAGAAGCCCTGCCGGGCGTACTCGGCGTAGATGAGTCCGGTGACCGACTGGACGTAGTCGTCGCCGCCGAACATCACCGCGCCCTGCACCGCGACGAACGCCGTGAACAGCGCGATGAGGGAGCCGAGCGGGATGCTCCAGACCCACGTCGGCCAGTTCGGTCCGGAGGAGGCGGTCGGGACCGGTCCGTGGTGTCGGTAGCCGGGCTCGGGGCGCCGCCGGGCGGCCAGGACGGCCGAGGCCGTGAACAGGACGGCCAGGGCGGCGCCGAGCAGGCGGAGGATCACCGTTGCGATGTCCAGGTTCTGGAACGGCCGGGTCAGGTAGCTGGCGAACACGGGGTCCGCGAAGGCGAAGAGCACACCGAAGACGACCAGCAGCAGGACGGTGACGACCGCGGTGAGCACGGCGGGGCCGACGAGCCCCCGGGCCCGGCCGGAGCGCAGGGAGTCGAACAGCAGGCGTGGGCTCGCCGGAAGGTGCCGCAGGAGCGCCAGGCTTCCGGAGAGCACACCGGCGGGTCCGCGTCGGAAGGCCGGGTTGCGGACGGCGAAGGCCAGCGAGGCCAGGAGGAAGGCACCGGTCAGGGTCCACACGAGGACCCAGCCCGCGTCACGGACGGCGGCGGTGGCCAGCAGCGCGGTGGCGAGCACGCCGAAGACCGCCGACCAGGCCCGGCTGTAGCGTTCGGGTTCCGGTTCGGGTGCGGGAACCACGGGCTGGAGGGCCGGTGCGGGGGCCCCGGAAGCGGGCCCGGTCCAGTGGGGGTGCCGCTGCGGGTACTGCGGCCAGGGGTGGTGTCCCCACCCGGTGCCGTACGCCCCGGAACGGTGGGGGCCGTCACCGGGACCGGGCGGCCAGGGGGCACCGCCGGGTCCCTGGGGGTGGTGCGGAGGGTGCGCCCGTGCGTTCTCGGCGGCTGCGCCGGATTCGGAGGCTTCCCGGGGCGTGTCCGTTCCGTCGCCCTGCTGGGGAGCGACGGTCTCGCAGGTCGTCTGGGAGTCCTCGGGATGCGCCGCCTTCCGGGCCTCGGTGTCCTCACCGCCATCAGCGTCCCCGGGGGCTTCGGGGGTGGCCGCGTCTGATGCGGGAGACTCCCGCGCCGTCGCGGCTTCGGCGGTCTCCCCGGCATCGGCGGCCGCTTCGTGTTCTTCGGCCTCGGCCGTTGAATCCGCCCCCCCGACTCCCGTGTGCTCCGGAGGACCAGCGGACTCCTCGGAGCCGTCTTCCGCGACGGCGGGCCGCGCCATGAGGGCGGCGAGTGCCGTCAGCACCGCCGCCGCACCGGTGACGACCAGTCCGATCCCCGGTCGGTTCAGCGTGGCGAGCAGAGCGGCGACGGCGCCGACCGCCAGTACCGCGACGGGGAACCAGCCCGGTGCCCGGGGCATCGGGGGTCTGGGCCTGAGGTGGGGCGGGTGGGCGAGCGGGGCGTAGGGCGGGTGGGCGAGCGGGTCGTGGGGCGGGTACCCCACCGGAGCCGTCCCCGGGGGGTAGCGCCCCGGTCGTGCCGCCTGTGCCGTGTCCCTGTTCGCGTTCAACGTGTCCCTCTCCTCGACTCGGGCGCGTGTTCCGGGGGGTGGGACCGCGAGGGCGCGGAGAAGGTTCCCGCGGTACGTGCCGGAGGTCCCGCGGTACGGGCACGGTGCGGCACTAGAGTCGAGGCACCCGCAGTCCGCGCGAGGAAGGGACAGCCATGCGAGTCGAGGTCGACTTCGACCAGTGCGAGAGCAACGCCCTGTGCATGGGGGCGGCTCCCGAGGTCTTCGAGGTCAGGGACGACGACTACCTCTACCTGCTCACCGAGGAGCCGTCCGCCGACCTGCATGGGAAGGTGCGCGAGGCCGCGCGCCTGTGCCCCAAGCAGGCCATCACCGTGAAGGACTAGCTCCCGCGGCGGTCAGCGCCTCGTCCCATGTCGTGGGCTTCTCCAACAGGCCCCGGTAGCGCATGGTGCGGGGTGTTGACCGCAGTCCCAGCACTCCGGTGAGCATGCCGCCGCGGCCCAGGAAGGCCACGAACTTCCGGTCCTCCGGGGAGCCGTGGACGAAGGCGACCTCATCGGCGGGCGCGCCCTGTCCGAGCAGCTGGATCTTCATCTTGTACTGGTCCGACCAGAAGTAGGGGACCGGGGCGAAGGGGGTGCGGCCCCCGCCGGCGAGGAGGTTGTGCGCGGCCGCCGCGCCCTGCTGGCTGGCGTTGGTCCAGTGCTCCAGTCTGACCCTGCCGCCGTGGCGCGGGTGCGGCCAGTTGGCCAGGTCGCCGACGGCGTACACGTCGGGAACGGACGTCGCGGAGAACGCGTCACAGGCCACCGCGCCGTCCGGGAGCAGTTCCACGCCCGAACCGCGCAGCCACTCGGTGTTCAGGTGGACGCCCAGGCCGGCCACCACCAGGGACGCCTCGACCGACGACCCGTCCGCCAGCCGGACGCGTTCGACGCGGTCGGCGCCCTCGAACCCGGTCACGCCGACCCCGAGGCGCACGTCGACCCCGTTCTCCCGGTGCAGCTCGGTCAGGACCCGTCCGATCCTGGGGTCGATCGCCCGGGTCAGCGGTGTCGGCGCCGCCTCGACCAGGGTCACCTCCATGCCCACGGCGCGGGCGCTGGCCGCCACCTCCGCGCCGACGAACCCCGCCCCGACGACCACGAGGCGACCCCCCGAGTCGAAGGCGGCGCGTACGGCCTCGGCGTCGTCGAGGGTACGCAGGACGTGTACGCCGCCGAGGGCCGTGTCGGGGCGCCGGGCCCGCGCGCCGCTCGCGATCACCAGGCCGTCGTAGCGCACCGTCCCGGTGCCCTCCGGGCCCGTCACGGTGACCCGGCGCGCCCGGGTGTCGAGTCCGACCGCCCGGGTGCCCAGGCGAAGGTCCAGCCCCAGGGCGTCCACGTCGGCGTCGTCGCGCAAGCGGAGGGCGCGGTGGCCCACGAGCCAGCCGGGCCCGCCGTTGGACGGGTCCATCCCGACCCCGGTCAGGACCTCCTTGGACAGCGGCGGCCGTGAGTAGGGGCGGTACGGTTCCTCGCCGACCAGCGTGAGCCGACCGTCGAAGCCCTGCTCCCGCAGTGCCTCGGCGGCGTGCAGCCCCGCCATACCGGCGCCGACGATGACGATGTCCTTGAGGGTGTCCGGCACTGTGGTGCCCTTCCGAGGTCGAGTCCCACCCGGGTCGGATGCCCGCCCGGTCTACAGCGCGCGGACCTCTCCGACGGGCGCGCCGCCGCCGTGGATCTCCACGCGCAGTCGGTCCTGGACGGGGGAGACGTCCACACCGATGGTGCGCAGCGCGTCGAGTGCGACCAGGGTACGCGCCCGCTCTTCGGCGTCGCCGTCGCTGATCTTGACCGCGACGGTCTCGCCGGTGGGGGCGCCGATGAGGTGCACGCCGTCGGCACCGATCTTGGCCACCATCCCCGGAACCCGGGTCATCAGGTCGGTGTCGATCCGGTCGGTGCCCGACACGTACTCGGGGTGGGCGCTCATGGCGTCGGTGACGGCGCGGGCCTGGCCGCCCTCGGGGGAGGTGCGCATCCGCCACAGGCCGCGGGCCAGCCCGACCAGGGAGACGGCGAGCTGGGGCGCTCCGCACCCGTCGACGGCGGTGTGCGCGACCTGTTCTCCGGTCAGCTCCTCGATGGTCTCGCGCACGAGGACCTGGAGCGGGTGCTCCGGGTCGAGGTAGTCGTCGGTGCTCCAGCCCTGCTGGACGCAGGCGGAGAGCATACCCGCGTGCTTGCCGGAGCAGTTCATGAGGAGTCGTTCCGGCTCACGGCCCGCGCGCAGGAACGCCCGGCGCGCCGCGCGTCCGCCGGGGATGTCCGCGGGGCACCGCAGCGCGTCGGGGGTGAGCCCGGCCCCGGCGAGGATGCGTTCGGCCTCGGCGGCGTGCAGGTCCTCGCCGCCGTGGCTGCCCGCGGCGATGGCCAGGGAGGGGCCCGCCAGCGGGGCGCCCGCGCGCAGCATGGCCAGGGCCTGGAAGGGCTTGGCCGCCGAGCGGGGGAACATCGGCTGGTGGACGGGCCCGCGGGCGACCGCGACGTGCCCGGAGGCGGACAGGGCGACCACCGCGCCGTAGTGGACGCTCTCACGCATACCGGAGCGGGTGACCTCGGCGAGGGGCACGTACTCCGGGTGCGGGCTCAGCGTCGGCCGCGGGCTCTGCGACGAAGGCGTCGGCTGAGGGTGGTGGGCGACGGGTGGGCGGGACATGCGGGCTCTCCTCGCCGTTGAGGTTCAGGTGCGCGGGGAGTGTCCATTTTTCCGTGGACACGAGTAAGAACGTTACATAATGCACCTTTCTTCCGCTCCCGGGGTGGGATCGACCACCCTCGCCGACCCTCTGTTCCCGCTCACACGGGCACCGCGGGCGGTACCGCTCGGACGGCCCCGCGGACGACCGTGGGACCGGTGCGTACGGGGAGTAGGGTCGGTTCGAGCACGGACCGGACCGAACGCCGGTGGGCCGGCGGTGACGAGGGAGTGGAGCACGCGATGGGAACGCTGCGGATGGGCGCGCTGACCCGGAGGCGGGGCGGCCTGCGGGCGGCGGACCTGGAGTACGCGGTGCTCGACACCGAGACGACGGGCCTGGACCCGGGCACGGGTGCCCGCGTCGTCGAGATCGCCGTGGTGCGCGTACGCGGCGACGGCACCGTGACCGAGGAGTTCAGCACGCTGGTCGACCCGCGCACCGAGGTGGCCGGGCAGGAGTTCCACGGCATCGGCGACAGCGACACCGTCGGCGCCCCCACCTCGGCCCAACTCGTGCCCAAGCTGACCGAACTCATCTCCGGTGCGGTTGTGGTCAGCCACAACCTGGACTTCGAGCGGCGCTTCCTGGCCTCGGAGCTGATTCCGGCGGGGCTCCCCGCCGGGCAGTCCGGCCTGTGCACACTGCGTGCCCTGCGCTCCCAGCTCGACCTGCGGCGGTACTCGCTCGCCCGGGCCTCCCACGCGCTCAGCGGTGAATGGCCGACCGGGCAGCACACCGCCTTGGGCGACGCCCGGGCCTGCGCCAAGCTGCTCGCGGAACTGCTGGCCAACGCGCCCGGTGAACTCCGCTACAGCGGCCCCGAACCGCGGGTCCTTCCGGTCTCCGGTGCGGTGGCCGCCTCGGACCCGGTGCGGTGGAAGCCGCGTACGAGCACCGTGCCCGGCGGACTCGCGCCGCTGCGTCCCTGGCCGTCGTGCTGGCGGGCGGTGGAGTTGGACGCGGAGTCGTGCGGGGGCGCGTTCGACGTCCGGGCCCGCACGGAGGCGGAGTCGGCGGCCCACCGCGGCAGCCGTCTGCGCGCGCGGCTGGCCACGGCCGCGGCGGTGACGGGCGGGGTGGCCGCGACGGCCGTCGGCGGACTGCTCGTGCGCATGGCGGGTGAGTCCGGCGGCCTCAGAGGCCGGAGAGGGTGAGGAAGAACGCCACGATCAGCGCGCTGCCCCCGACCGCCGTGCACAGGGCGCGACCCTGTTCGGTGAGCCGCGCCGAGACCAGCCGGATCCGGGGTCGTGCGCCGGTCCGGGCCGTGGCCGCGCCGCGCCGGGTGACGGTGCTCCCGCCCGCGGAGGCGGCGCCGCGGGCGGCGGTGGGACGGCCCGGCGCCACGTAGCGGGGCACCTTGTTGAACAGCGCGAGCGCCACCAGGGCGGCGCCGGACAGGATCAGCACGGGGGTCACGTCGGGGAGGGCCTCACGACTCGGCGGGGTGGTCGGGCGCCCGGGAGGGGCGGGCAGCCCGATTCTCACCGAAGGCACCGACACGTGGCGAGTCGGTCGTCCCGGGCGGGGTTGACCGATCGGGTTACGGACCCTCCGTTATCGCACTGTGCTCACGGGCGCGCACCATGGGTCACGGTGCGCCCTGATCGCGGCAGGATCGTGTCGACGGTTTCGGGCGCCACCCCCAGCGCCCGGAGGACGAACCGGGTGACGAGCGCGTGGGTCTCGTCGAGGTCGATCTCCCCGCTGACGAGCGGGATGCGCTGGGACCCCACCATGGACAGGGTGAGCCGCGCGGTCGCCTCGGCCGGCAGCGGATCGAACTCGCCGGCGGCGGTGCCCTCCTCCAGGATCCCGGTGAGCAGGCGCTGCATGGGCGCCACGTGCGCGGCGAGCGCCTGGTAGGCGTCCGGGCCGAGGCTGGCCCCGAGCTCGGCCGCGGGCGGATGCGGGTGGGCGACGATGCCTTCGAGCTGGAGGCGGACGAACGCGGAGACCCTGCGCGCGGCCGACACGCCGGACGGGAGCTCGCGTTCGTACTGGTCGACGAACGCGCGGCTGACCTCCTCGGTGAAGGCCAGGAGCAGCGTGGCCTTGTCCGGGAAGTAGTTGTACAGGGCCGTGCGGGTGATGCCCGCGGCGTTGGCCACGTGGGTCATGGACACGCGGTCGATCCCCTGTGAGCGGATCAGCTCGTCGACGGCCGCCATGATGCGCTCCCGTGTGCGGGCACGGTGCGCGGCGATGGTCGGTGCCGTGATCTTGGGCATCCTCCTATGGTGTCACGCGCCGGCGCCCCCGCGGTGCGCGCTGCGGGGGCGCCGGCGCGCCCGGTGCGGCCGCCGCGGTGCCGGGGACTCGCCTACCGTTCCGGCCACACGCGGCCCAGGTCGGCCAGGACCTCGGTGTTGAGCTGGTAGGCCAGGCGGGTCTCGCGGACCAGGCGGTCGGCGGCGGCCGGTCCCAGGTGCAGGGAGTCGAGCCGTTCGCGGTAGCCGGAGCGGAACCGGGGCAGGCTGCCGAGTTCGTCGAAGACGTAGAAGGACAGGCCCTCGTGGGTGAGGCCGTAGGTTCTGGCGGCCACCTGGCGGATGAACTGGCCACCGGACACGTCGCCCATGTACCGCGTGTAGTGGTGGGCGACGAACCCCTCGGGGTGGTCGGCCATCTGCTCGATGCGCGCCACGTAGGTGCGGGTGGCCGGAGTGGGGCTGATCCGGTCGCGCCACCCGGGGCCGAGCAGGTGCTCCAGGTCCCGGACGAGCGCGGGCACACGCGGGAGTCCGGGGTGGTGGAACCGGCCGGCCACCGGGTCGTCCGCCAGCGCGCGGCCGAGGTCCTCCAGGGCCGCGTAGGCGAAGTAGTGCTGCGCCACCATCGCCGTGTAGCCGTCGATCGGGAGTGCGCCGTCCAGGAGGGCCCGGGTGAACCCGTGGTGCTCCGCCGCCTCGTGGTCATCCCGTGTCGCGGCCCTGAGCCGTTCGGAGAACGGAACCCCGGCGTCCTGGGGTGTGGTGGCCTGGGCCGTCGCGTTCATCCGGGATGCCCACCTTCCGTGTCGAGAATTTCATGACATGATGTCATCAACACGGGATGACGTGTCAAGAGGTATACGACACAGCGTCAGATAAATTGCCCATACACGCCCGGGCAGAGCGGAACATCACATCCTGCATGTTCTTCTGCACGCGCATCGGC
Organism: Nocardiopsis sp. KDC1DS13DA1; assembly: GCF_055632325.1. Taxonomy (NCBI): domain Bacteria; kingdom Bacillati; phylum Actinomycetota; class Actinomycetes; order Streptosporangiales; family Nocardiopsidaceae; genus Nocardiopsis; species Nocardiopsis sp. KDC1DS13DA1. Next base: position 63,562 of record NZ_JBVMUY010000022.1, on the reverse strand, counting down.
GCGTGCCGAAACCCTTTGCAGTGGGCCTGCACGTGCACCACCGGGCACTTCCAGCGGCTCCCACGTGCGGCGGAGGAGCGGACCCCGGGTACACCGACGTTGGATGTGTCTCGTCACGCCCGCTGGTCAACAGGTCGCCATGGCGTTTATCGTTTGGGTGTCGTGCGGGTCCGAACCGCCGCGAAGACCCGGGGCGTCCGACCCTGGGACACGCGGTGCGGCAGCGCCCCACGGATCAGCAGATCAAAGGCGATGAGTGGATACCAGGAGAACAGGGCACGATCCCGCGACGGTGATCGGCGACGAGGCGGCCAGCGCCGCCACCCCACACGGCGCCGCCGCGTACGACGGCGCCGCCCTCGGTGACGACGCCGCCCCGACCCATCGTCTGGAGGCCCCCGTCGAATCGGTGCACGTCCTGCTCGTCGAGGACGATCCGGGCGACGCCCTCCTCGCCGAGGAACTTCTCACCGACACCCCCCTGGCCACCCGCATCACGTGGGTTCCCACGCTCGAGGACGCCCGCGCGCACCTCAAGGACTTCCGCGGCTGCGTCCTGCTCGACCTCAACCTTCCCGACGCCCAGGGCCTGGACCTGCTGCGCGAGGTGCTCCAGAGCGCGCCCTCGGCCGCCGTCGTCGTCCTCACCGGCCTCGACGACGAACACGAGGGTGTGGCCGCCGTCGCCGCCGGCGCCCAGGACTACCTGGTCAAGGGCCAGGTCGACGGTTCCCTCCTCGGCCGCAGCCTGCGCTACTCACTGGAGCGCCGCCGCGCCGACGACAACGCCCGGCAGCTGCACGAGGCCCGCATGCGCGCCCGCGAGAACACGCGCCTCGAACGCGGCCTCCTGCCCCAGGTGCTGCTCCAGGACTCGCCCCTGAGCCACCGCGCCTACTACCGGCCGGGCCGCAAACGCGCCGTGGTCGGCGGGGACTTCTACGACGCGGTCGAGAAGAACGGCACCACCCACCTCATCATCGGCGACGTCAGCGGCCACGGCCCGGACGAGGCCGCCCTGGGGGTGAGCCTGCGCATCGCCTGGCGCACCCTCGTCATGGCCGGGGTCGCCGAGGAGCGGGTCCTGCCGAACCTGGAGGAGATCCTGGTCAGCGAGCGGGCCCAGGAGGAGATGTACGCGACGCTGTGCATGGCCAGCCTGGACACCGGGACCGACCGCGTCCGGGTGCGCGTCCTCGGCCACCCGCCGCCCCTGGTCATCCAGGACGGCTCGGTGGTGGAGGCCCAGGCCTCACCGCAGCCGCCGCTGGGCGTCTTCCCCGTCGAACAGGCCGACGTCGACGAGGTCGTCCTCCCGGTGGGCGCGAGCATGCTCCTCTACACCGACGGCCTCGTCGACGCCTACGACGGCGGCCCGCCCGCGCGCCTGGAGGTCGCGGGTCTGCGCCGGATGGTCAGCGGTGTCCTCGACCAGGGGGTTCCCCCCAGCCTCCTGCCCGAGCACGTGGTGGACGAGGCCGAGCGCAGCAACGGCGGTCCGCTCCAGGACGACGTGGCGATACTGCTCATCACGCACGGCGCGGACGGAGACACGGAGTGAGCCGTACCGAGGAGGCGGCCGTGGAGTCAGAGGTGAACGAACCCCGACGATCTCCGGGAGCACCGGTCGGCGGAGTCCTGTTCGTGGACGGTCTGCCGCGCGGACTGGCCGGACCGCGCACCTCGTGGAGCCTGCGCCGCCGTGTCACCAGCCTGCTGACCGTGGTCGCGGTCGTGCTGGTCACGGCCGTGTCGGTGATCACCCTGGCCGCGCTCAACGCCCGTGACTCGCTCACGTTGCAGGTGGACTCGCTGACACCGGCCGTGAACGCCGTCGAACAGACCCGCTCGGCCTACCTCAGCCAGGACCACGCCCTGCGCGGCTACATCCTCACGCAGGACCGCGAGTTCCTGGCGCCCTACGTGGAGGCCAACGTCGCGCTGCTGGACAACCGCGCCGACCTCGCCGTCCTGGCCGAGGACAACCCCGCCGTGGCCTCCAACGTCGAGGACCTGCTCGCCGCAGGGGAGGAGTGGACCACCGAGTTCGCCGAGCCCGTCCTGGAACAGGTGAGCAACGGGCAGACCCCCTCCCAGGAGGACCTCCAGAACGGCCGGGTGCTCTTCCTGGAGCTCAACCGGGTCAGCGACGCCACCAACCAGCAGCTCCAGAGCGAGATCGACGCGGCCCGCACCGGGTTGACGACGGCCACGCAGCAGGTCGTCGCGCTGCTGGTCCTGGTCGGTCTGGTCGTGGTGTTCCTGTCGGTGTTCCTGTGGGTCATGCTCCAGCAGTGGGTGCTGCGTCCGCTGGAGGAGCTCGCCGGGCACATGAAGCAGGTGTCGGAGGGCTACTACGCCCACCGCATCAGCCTGCACGGGCCGCCGGAGATCGTCCGCCTGGGCCGGGACGTGGACGCCATGCGCGAACGCATCGTGCACGACCTCGACGAGGTGGCCAACGCGCGCCGCACGCTCCAGGAGCAGTCCACGCTCCTGGAACACCAGACCGAGGAACTGCGCCGCTCCAACCTGGAGCTCGAACAGTTCGCCTACGTCGCCTCCCACGACCTCCAGGAGCCGCTGCGCAAGGTGGCGAGCTTCTGCCAGCTGCTGCAACGCCGGTACCACGGACAGCTCGACGAGCGCGCAGACTCCTACATCGACTTCGCGGTCGAGGGAGCCAAGCGCATGCAGACCCTCATCAACGACCTCCTGGCCTTCTCCAGGGTCGGCCGGACCAAGGACTTCGCGTCCGTGGACCTGGACGTGGCGCTGGGTGACGCGCTGAGCAGCCTGTCGACCAGGTTGGAGGAGGCGGGCGCCGAGGTCAGCAACGACCCCCTGCCCACGGTCCAGGGCGACCGCACACTGCTCACCCAGGTGTTCTTCAACCTGGTGGGCAACGCCGTGAAGTTCCGCGCGGAGGAGGACCCGCGGGTCCACATCAGCGTCGAGCGCGACGGCGACGAGTGGGTGTTCTGCTGTGCCGACAACGGGATCGGGATCGAACCGCAGTACGCCGAGCGCATCTTCGTGATCTTCCAGCGGTTGCATACCCGTGACAAGTACACGGGAACGGGCATCGGCCTGGCGATGTGCAAGAAGATCGTGGAGTTCCACGGCGGTCGGATCTGGTTGGAGACCGACGACGGGTCGCAGGACACCGGGCGGACCGGAACGCGCATATGCTGGTCCCTGCCCGCGGACCCCGAAGAGGACGTGACGGCCGACACGGGAACCGTCGAGGACGTCAGCGACGATATCGGGGACGAGGGGGCGGAGGACGCCGGAGCCACGACCGCGGACACGGGCGTGGAGCCGGCACCGGCGGCCGCGCTGCGGCCCGCGGGCACCGACGCCTCCGGAGTGGAGGACGCGGAGCCGGGCGGCAGGCCCGGCGGGACGTCCTCCGTCCGGTCCGTCACCGATGGCGGTACGGTTCCCCCCGGTGACGGGGCGGGGCCCTGAACAGGGGTCTGGAAGCTTGAGCGAGGTCATGTTGGTGCATCCGATAGAGGTGCTGCTGGTCGAGGACGACCCCGGGGACGTCCTCATGACCAAGGAGGCGTTCGAGGAACACAAGCTGGGCAACCGGCTGCACGTGGTCTCGGACGGCGTGGAGGCCCTGCGGTTCCTGCGCAGGGAGGGCGAGTACACCGACGCGCCCCGCCCGCACCTGATCCTGCTGGACCTCAACCTCCCCCGCAAGGACGGCCGCGAGGTCCTGGAGGAGGTCAAGGCCGACGACGAACTGGCGCACATCCCCATCGTGGTGCTGACGACCTCCGAGGCCGAGGAGGACGTGCTGCGCAGCTACCGCCTGCACGCCAACGCCTACGTGCCCAAACCGGTGGACTTCGAGCAGTTCATCAGGGTGGTCCGCCAGATCGACGACTTCTTCGTCACCGTGGTGCGCCTGCCCAAGGGGTAGGCGGTGTTCGCCGTGGCCCTTCGCCTGGCCGCGGTCCGTGTCCGGGTGCCCGGAAAGCCGGGGCGGCGGAGGCCCACGAGGGCACGGCTTCGGGACATCAGGGACGCCGGGCGCGTGAGCTGCGCGGTTTTTCGTTACGGTAAGAGGTATGAGCTTGCCGGAACCGCGTGACCCCGCCGGGCCGTACCGTGTCAGTCTCGTGTGCCTGGGGAACATCTGCCGCTCGCCCATGGCCGAGAAGGTCCTGGCCGCCGATCTCGAACGGGCGGGTCTGGGCGATTCCGTCGTCGTGGACAGCTTCGGAACGGGTGACTGGCACGTGGGCGGGGGGATGGACCCGCGCGCCGCGTCCACCCTGCGCGTCCACGGTTACCTGACCAACCACACGGCCAGGCAGTTCACTCCGACCCTGTTCGCCGAACGGGACCTGGTCCTGGCACTGGACCTGGACAACCTGGAGGACCTGCGCGTGGCCGTGGGCGAGCGGGGCGCGGAGTTCGGCTTCTCCGTCCACCGCCTGCGCCTGTTCCGGTCGTTCGCGCCGGGCTCCGGGCCCAACCCCGAGGTGCCCGACCCGTACTACGGCGGCGACGACGGCTTCACGGCCGTCCTCAGCATGGTGGAGGCCGCCTCCAAGGGCCTGACCGGCGAACTCGTCGTCCGGCTGCGCGGGTAGCGCGGGTGGACGGAGACCCGGTCGTGTGCCCTGTCGGCGGCGGTGACGGTGACGGGGGCCGCGGGGACCGCCGCAGGGATCCGGTCACCGCAACGATGGCCGAACGCCTCACCGCGCTGCTCGGCCGCGGGGTCCGCCGCGCCGCGCGGGCCGGGAACAGCCACGACTGGGAGATCTCCTACGCCGAACTCACCGACGGCACCCGGCTGTTCGTCAAGTCCCTGCCGCGGGGCGCACCGGCCAGCGGGGTGCTCACGGCCGAGGCGCGCGGACTGGAGTGGCTGGGGTGCGGTCTCGGATCACCCGTGATCGACGTCGTGGCCTGGGACGAGCGCATCCTCGTCCTGCCGTGGGTGGCGGAGGGCGAACCCTCCGCCACCGCGGCCGAGCGGCTGGGCCGTCAACTCGCCGGCATGCACCTGACCGGTGCCGACCACTTCGGGGCGGACTGGCCCGGCTACATCGGCCCGCTGCCCATGGACCACACCCCCTCCGCGGACTGGCCGCGCTTCTACGCCGAGCAGCGGCTCCGCCCCTACCTGCGTCAGGCCGTCGACCAGGGCACGTTGACCCCCTCCGACGGCCGGACCGTGGAGCGGGTGGTCGACGCCGTCCCCGCCCTGGCGGGGGCTCCCGAACCCCCGGCCCGCCTGCACGGCGATCTGTGGAACGGCAACGTCATCTGGCGGGACGGGGACGCGGTGCTGGTCGACCCGGCCGCGCACGGCGGTCACCGGGAGGCCGACCTGGCCATGCTCGCGCTGTTCGGACTGCCCTTCCTGGACCGGGTGCGGGACGCCTACAACGAGGTGGCGCCGCTGGCCGACGGCTGGCGCTCCCGGGTGGCGCTGCACCAACTCCACCCGCTCCTGGTGCACGTGTGCCTGTTCGGCGCCGCGTACCGGACCACCGTCCTGGAGGCCGCGCGGGCGGCGCTGCGCGGCGGCTGAGCCGTGCTTGCCTTGGGTTTTCGCTGATGGGCCACCCCAGGGGGGTCCGTTCGGGCGTCGGCAGGGTTCTGCAAGACGAGGCGAGCCGCGTAGCGAGGAACGAGCGATAGACGCCGCCGAGGATGAAGAATCCCTACCTTGAGGGCGCCCGAACACGGGCCGAAGCGAAGCGGAAGCCCAAAACAAACACTGGCTCAGCCCTTGACACTGCCCGCGAGCAGGCCGCGGACGAAGTAGCGCTGGAGGAGGAAGAAGACGGCCAGCGGGACGACCATCGCCACGAAGGCGCCCGCCGTGAGCCGGTGCCAGTCCTCTCCACGGGTTCCCGCCAGATCGGCGAGCTGCACGGTGAGCGGAGCGGTGGCGCTGTCGCCCCCGGTGAAGATGAGCGCGACGAGCAGGTCGTTCCACACCCACAGGAACTGGAAGATCCCCAGTGACACCAGGGCCGGGGTGAGCAGTGGCAGGACGATCCGCAGGAAGATCCTGCCGTGTCCGGCTCCGTCCACCCGGGCCGCGTCGAACAGGGAGCGCGGCAGCTGCGCGATGAAGTTGTGCAGCAGGAAGATCCCCAGCGGCAGACCGAAGATCGTGTGCGCCACCCACACGTTGGTGAACGCCATCGCCCCGGTGAGTTCCCAGGCGGGCAGGATCTGCACCCCTGCCACGCTCACGCCCTGGGAGAAGAACCGCAGGAGCGGTACCAGGGACATCTGGAGCGGGACGATCTGGAGGGCGAAGATCCCCAGGTACACCCAGTCGCGGCCGCGGAAGTCGATCCAGGCGAGCGCGTAGGCGGCGAGCGCGGCCAGGCCCAGGACGAACACCGTCGAGGGCAGGGTGATGACGACGGAGTTGACCAGGTGGCTGGCGAGCCGTCCGTCACCGGCGGAACCGAACAGGACGTCCCGGTAGTTGTCCAGGGTCACCTCCGGGGAGGCCGGGAACGTCCACCATCCGGTGGTCCGGATCTGTTCGGCGGGCCGGAACGAGGAGACGAACAGCCCGGCGGTCGGTACGGTCCAGAGCACGGCGATCACCACCGCCGCGGCGCTGGCCGCCGTTCCGCTCAGTCGGGCGCGTACGCGGGCGGCGGGGCCCTCGCCCCGCGGGGAGGCGGTGCGCTCGGGGGCTTGGTCCGTCGCGCTCCGGGCGGTGGGGGTCGTGGCCTGGGTCATGCGAGCTCCCTCGCCTTGCGCGTGCGTCGGATCTGCACGATCACCAGCGGGATGACCAGGAGGAAGAGGAACACCGCCAGAGCGGAGCCCTGACCGACCTGCCCCTGCTGGAAGGCCTGGCTGTACATCTCGTTGGCGATCACGCTGGTGCCGTAGTTGCCGCCCGTCATGGTGCGGACGATGTCGAAGATCTTCAGGGTCTGCACCGTGATGGTGACGAGCACGACCAGCAGTGTCGGCCACACGCTCGGCAGGGTGATCCGGGTGAACAGCTGCCAGGGGCCCGCGCCGTCGATCCGGGCCGCCTCGACCATCTCCGCCGGGATCGCCTTGATGGCGGCGGACAGGACCACCATGGCGAAGCCCGCCTGGACCCAGATCAGGACCATGATGAGGAGGAAGGTGTTGACCGGCTGTTCCAGCAGCCACAGGCGCGGCTCTCCGCCGAACCACACGATGATCTGGTTGAACAGCCCGTACTGTTCCTGGTCGGCGGGACGGTAGGCGAAGACGAACCGCCAGATGATGCTGGCGCCCACGAAGGAGATCGCCATCGGCATGAAGACGAGGGACTTGGCGACGGGCTCGAACCGTGAGCGGTCGACCAGGACCGCGTAGACGAGACCGATGCCGGTGGCCAGGACGGGGGCGAACAGCACCCAGAGCAGGGTGTTGCGCAGGACGAGCAGGATCTCCGGACGCTGGAACATCCAGACGTAGTTGGCCAGCCCGACGAACTCCGTCCCGGAGCGGTCGTGGAGGGACAGCACGGTGGTGCGCAGCACCGGGTAGACCAGTCCGCCGATGAGCAGGATCAGCGCAGGGGCGAGGAAGGCGGCGGCCTGCCAGCGGTCGCGTCTGGTGCGGGGTACGTCGAGGAGGACGAGCGCCAGGCCGATGACGCCGAGGAAGGCGGCGATCCCGATGAGCATCCACACGATCTTGGGTAGCTCGTCGAGGAACGAGAACTCCATGAAGCCTCTTGTCGGTGCCGGGGCCCGGGATCCGGGCGGCGCCGGATCCCGGGTGGGGGCGGGGAAGTACGGGGGAAACGGCCGGGAGGGCCGTGCCGAGGCGTTCTACCAGGCGGACTCCACGGACTCCAGGACGTCGGTGGTGGGGGTCCCGGTGACCCAGTCGACCATGCCGCTCCAGAACACGTCGGTGCCGACGGCCGAGGGCATGGAGTCGCTCGCGTCGAAGTAGAACACCGTGTCGGGGTCGGTCAGCACCTCCTGGGTGAACTGGTCGGTCGGATCGGTCAGGGTGGAGGGGTCCAGGTCGCGGTGGGCGGACACCCAGGCACCCTCGGAGGCCCGGCTGTCGGCGTAACCGGCCGTGGACAGGTACTCGTGGACGGCGTTGACCTCGGGGCGGTCGCTGAAGGGGACGGCGAACTCGCCGCCTCCCATGACGGGCACCTCGGCGCCCTCCTCGATCGGGGGCAGCACGAACCCGTAGACGTCCCCGTCCTCGGCGATCTCCACGTCCTCGGGGAAGTTGGCGGCGTAGAAGGAGCCCATCAGGTAGAGGCCGCAGCCCTCGTCGAGCAGCGGAAGCCCGGCCTCCTGGAAGGAGGTGACCGCGATGCTGTCCGGTCCGCCGAAGGTGGCGTTGACGTACTCCTCGTTGAGGAGGATGTCGCCGGTCAGGTCGAAGGCCTCCTCGATCTCGGAGGCGTCGAACGGGATGTCGTGGGAGATCCAGTCCTCGTAGACGTCGCCGCCGGAGGTGCGCAGCAGCACGTTCTCGATCCAGTCGGTGCCGGGCCAGCCGGTGGCGTCGCCGGACTCGAAGCCCGCACACCACGGCCTGGTGCCGGAGGCGGAGATGTCCTCGGTGAGGTCCATCATCTCGTCCCAGGTCCGGGGGACCTCGTAGCCGTTCTCGCTGAAGAAGGCGGGGGAGTACCAGACCATCGACTTCATGTTGGCGCCGTAGGGCGAGCCGTACAGCTCTCCGTCGACCGTGGCGTAGCCCCGCCAGTCCTCGCCCCAGCCGTCCTCGACGTTGGCGCGGACGCCGTCGGAGACGGGGAGGGCGTGACCGTCCTCGACGACGCGCTGGAGCAGGCCGGGCTGGGGGATGAGCGCGAGGTCGGGGGCGTTGCCGCCGTCCAGGCGGATGGGCAGCTGGGCCTCGAACTCGCCGCTGCCCTCGTAGTCGATGGCGATCCCGGTGCAGGCGGAGAACTCCTCCCAGGAGCGCCTCATGCGCTCGGCCTCCTCGTCCCTGATGGAGGCGTAGATGGTGACCGTGCCGCCGATGTCGGTCCACTCCTCGTAGGGAGCACAGTCCATACCCGAGGTGTCGGCGGTCCCGTCGCCGCCGCCCTCGCCGCTCAGGTAGCCGCAACCCGAGGCCAGAAGGACCGCGCAGCCCGCCGCCGCGAGCGCGTGGTGCCTCGGTGTTCTGCTCCGTGTGTGTCGCATGGCAGCCCTTCCGTCGTCCGTCCAGGGGATCCGGTGGCGGACGACCGCATCGGTGTGGCGTAGGTCATCTCATGACGATGAAAGTCCTGTCCTTCTGACATGTCCATACCTGTCGCAATTAGTTGCGTAACAATACGAAAACTTGCGACCTGGTCTTGCTGGATTCGGCGTGGTGGCCAGGCCGTAGATTGGGCGCATGTCTGACGCATCCCACCGCCCTGAGCTGGGCACACACGGCGAACCCGACCTGCACGTCGCGCTGGTCGGTTACGGGAAGGGCGGCGAGGTCTTCCACGCGCCGATCATCGACGCGGTTCCGGGGCTGCGCCTGTCCGCCGTGGTCACCAAGGACCCCGAACGCCGTGCGGCGGCCGAGGCCCGCTACCCGGGCGTCACCGTCTACCCGACCGCCGCCGACCTGTGGGCGGACGCGGGCCGGTACGAGGTCGCGGTCGTGACCACCCCCAACCACACCCACGCCCGGCTGGCGAGGGCGGCCCTGGAGGCGGGGCTGGCGGTGGTCGTCGACAAGCCGTTCGCGCTCACCGCGGGCGAGGCACGGGACCTGACCGATCTGGCGGAGCGGCTCGGTCAGGTGCTCACCGTGTACCAGAACCGGCGTTGGGACGCGGACTTCCTGACGCTCTGGCACCTGGTGGAGGAGGGCGCGCTGGGGCGGGTGCACCGGTTCGAGTCGAGGTTCGAGCGCTGGCGTCCCGAAGCCAGGGGGACGTGGCGCGACAGCGGGTCGGTCGCCGACGGAGCCGGGATCCTGTACGACCTCGGGCCGCACCTGATCGACCAGGCGGTCAACCTGTTCGGCCCGGTCGCCTCGGTCTACGCGGAGGTCGACGCCCTGCGTGGCGGGAGCGGGGCGGACGACGACGTGTTCCTCGCCCTCACGCACGGTCGGGGTACCCGTTCCCATCTGTGGATGAGCGCGCTCGCCGCCCAGAACGGGCCGCGCTTCCGGGTGCTCGGTGACGAGGCGGCGTTCACCAGCCACGGTATGGACCGCCAGGAGGAGCGGCTGGGGGCGGGCGAGCGCCCGGACGCGCCGGACTGGGGTGTGCTGCCCGAGGAGGCGTGGGGGATCCTCGGAGCGGGCGGGTGGTCCCGGCGGGTGCCCAGCGCGAAGGGTGCCTACCCGGAGTTCTACGCGGCGGTGCGGGACGCGGTCGGCGAGGGCGAGCCGCTCCCGGTCGACCCGCACGAGGTGATCCACGGCCTGGAGGTCATCGAGGCGGCCCGGCGCAGCGCCGAGACGGGATCGGTCGTGCCGCTGCGGACGCGGTGAGCCGCGGGACGTTCCGGGCGGGGTGCCGTGCACCGGGGTGGCGGGGCGGGGACGGGGGCGGCGGTCGCGGCCTCCGCCGCGCTCGGGGTCAGGTGTCGGCGGGGGTGGTGCCGAGGGCGGTGCGCGTGAAGTCGACGAGGAACTCGCGCAGGCGCTCCTGTTCGGTGTCGCCGGCCGCGTCGGCCCCCAGGACGAGCCGGGCGATCTGCGGCGCGATCTGCGGCCAGACCGCCAGGCCGATCAAGGTGAGCAGCAGTTGGCGGGTGTCGGACACCTCCGTGTCGGCGCTCAGGGCCTCGGAGAGGGAGGCGGCCTTGGCGTCGTAGAGTTCGGCCCGCTCCTCCTCGGCGGGTAGCCGGGCGTTTCCGTAGTGCAGGGACTCCCACAGGAGGAGCCGTAGCAGGTCGGGACGGGCGCGGTGGTAGTCGAAGATACGGGCGACGTAGGCGGCGGGGTCCTGGTCGTCGGTGACGGTCACGGCCTTGGAGAGTTCGTTGAGGGCCTCCACGACCACGTAGCGGAAGAGCTGTTCCTTGTCGCCGAAGTGGGCGTAGATGCGCTGCTTGTTGACCCCGGCGCGTTCGGCGATGCGATCCACGCGCGCACCGGCGATGCCGTGCTCGGCGAACTCGTGCCGCGCGGCCTGGAGGAGGAGGGCGCGGGTGGTCTCGGTGCGTGTGGCGTTGCGCATGGTGACAGGTTAGGCCAACCGGTCGGTTGCCGGAATCGGGGATCGGCGCGTGCGCGGCAGCGGACTCCTGGCGCTGTACGCCTTCGCGCCGTTCCCGGGCGCCGGGCCCGGACCCCGGATCGCCGCGCTCCTGGCGGGTGCGGGGTTCACGGTCGTCGCGCTGGGCGCGGGAGCGCTCCTGGCACGCGGCGCCCCGCCGGCGGCCGACGCCCGAGGTGAGGCCCCGAACGGCGGTCTTTGGCCCTATGTTGGAGGGAAGGTTACCCCAGCGTTTCGTGCGAAGGAGCAGTGCCGTGGCCCAGGTCCTCGTGGTGGCGGACGACCTCACCGGAGCCAACGCCACCGGTGCCCGCTTCGCGCGTACCGGGATGCGCGTGGCCACGGTGACACCCGAGCACGTGAGCCGGGTGGAGGGCGACTACGACGTGGTCGTGGCCAACCTGGACAGCCGTCACGTGCCCGCCGAGCAGTCCGCGGACCTGGTGACCGACGTGGTCGAGGCGGTGTGGCCGGTGGGGCTGGTGGTCAAGCGGACCGACAGCACGCTGCGCGGCAACGTCGGTGCCGAACTGGAGGCCACCTACGACGCCGTGCGTGAGCGGGTGCCCGCCGGAACCCGGGTGCGGGTCCTGTTCACCCCGGCCTTCCCCGGCTCCGGCCGGATCACGGAGGACGGTGTCCAGCTGCTCAACGGCCAACCGCTGGAGCGCACCGACCTCGCCCTGGACCCGCTCAACCCGATGACCACCAGTGTGGTGTCCGACATCCTCGCCGCCCAGACCGACCTGGCGGTGCGGCACGTGCCCGTCCGGCAGATCACGCAGACGATGCTCACCGCCGAGCTCCTCGCGGGCGACGAACCCGTGGTGGTCTGCGACGCGAGCACCGAACAGCACCTGACCGACATCGCCGAGGCCGCCGCCGAGGCGCACCACAGCGAGGGCGTCGTGTGGGTGTCGGCCGACCCGGGACCCACGGGGGCACTGCTGGCCTACGCGCTGCGGCTGCGCGGACAGGCGGGTTCGCGCGGGCCGCTGCTCGGGGTGGCGGGCAGCACGACCGACCTGACGCGCCGCCAGCTCGCCACGGTCGCCCGAACCGGTGCGGTGCGGTTCGTCGACCTGGACGCGGTCGCTCTCAGCGACCCCGAGGGCGACCACGCCGAGGCGGTCGCGGAGGAGCTGGCCGAGCAGCTGTCCTCCTCCGGTTTCCCCGAGCTGTGCGTGCTGCGCGTGGTGACGACCGCCGAGAGCGTACGGGAGCTGCCGATCCAGGACCGGGCGGAGCTGCCCGGGCGGGTCGCGCGGCTGGTGGCCGAGGTCATCCACGACATCGCGGACACCACGGGCGCCCAGGCCCTGCCCAGCGGGCTGTACCTGACCGGGGGCGACCTGACCGCCAGCCTGCTCGACGAGCTGGACGTGCACGCGGTGGACGTGGGCGGTGAGGTGGTTCCGCTGGCGGTGCACGGCCACCTCAGCGGCGGGCCGCTGGACGGGACGCCGCTGGTGGCCAAGGGGGGACTGGTGGGTGATGACATCACCCTGGTCGAGTGCCTGGCCAAGCTGCGCAGAGCCGTCCAGACGCGCCTGCACCAGGTGCACTCGGAGGTGTCGGAGCACGTCGTCCCGATGCTCACGAGGGACCCGGCCTGACGTGCCGGTGGGGTCCACGCCGTCCGCGTGGCTTCGGGTCCCGCCGCCGAGTTCTCCTTCGGTGAATCGTGACCGCGTCCGTCACGCGCGGAACGCCGGCGGACATGTTCCGGATCCTTTCTGCCTTTTCGGCCGCGTCTTTTTTCGGTTCACGGTTCCACATTGGTGCATGTTCCCGATGTGCGGTGGTGGAGTGCGGATCCGCTCCGGGCCCGGCCGCGGTGAAGGCGGTTCGCGCGGCGGCGTCGGCGTGCCGTGGGCGGGAGGGGAGGTTGTGAGGCGGTGCTAGGGTGATCCTCGCATGACAGCAGAAATCAGGCGTCAGGCGCAAAAAGAACTTTCATGTGTGGGGCCTCCGTGCTCTGCCCGCAACGGGGGCGCATCCCCGAAAAAAAGAAAACCAAAAAAGAAGAAAGAATTCCTATCGTGCATATTCCCCTCGCGCGTCTCGGTAGGCGCACGGCGGTCGCGCTCTCCCTCACCGCGGCCGCGTTGTTCGCGGCGATCACCCCCGCCTCGGCCCACAGCTCGTCCGACCTCGGCTCGATCGCCTACTCCAGTGACGGTTGCGGCTGGAGCAGCGGCGGATACACCGTGCTGGACTCCCAACCCGTCCGCACCGCCGCCGGAACCACCGTCGGCAGGGTGTACCTGCTGTGGAACGGCACGCCGGGCGAGAACTGCGTGGTCACCCTGAAGGGCTCCGGCACCCACGGATCCCCGCACTACACCCAGGCCATCCTCGACGTGCAGGGCCAGGGCACCTACACCGACGCGGGCTACTACTCGCACTTCGCCGCGGTGGCCGCCCCGGCTCGTGACAGGTGCGTGTCCTTCGTCGGCAGCATCCAGCACCCCACCGGTGGTTTCGCCGGCGGCGGACGCGAGGCCTACGGGTTCTGCGGCGGATGACCCGCGCACCACACCACCGGCACGCCTTGCGAGAACGAACGGGCACCTGCGTGAGGACCCCCCTCAAGCGAGGCGCCAGGCACATCGCCGTGGCTCTGCCCTGGCCCTCGCGGCCCTGACGGCCGCCGTCGCCCCCGCGTCGGCGCACACCTCGTCCGACCTGGGCGGCATCGCCGCCTCGTCGGCCGGGTGCAAGTGGTCCAGCGGCGGCTACAACGGCGCCAGGGTCGGCACGGTGTACCTGCTGCGGAGCGACACCCACGCCCAGAACCGCGTGGTGACCATCAAGAGCTCCGCCCACGTGACGCCCACGCGGACCGAGGCGATCCTCCGCGTCCGGACCTCCACCGGAGGGGTCGCCTACTACAACGACTACTCCCACGACGCGACCATCGCGCACAGCGCCGGCGGCAGGTGCCTCGCCTTCTACGGGACCGTGGTGACCACGGGCGGGGACCGGGGCCACGGCGGCCGGGACGCCTGGGGCGACTGCGGCTGATTCCGCATGCGGGCCCGGGGGCCGATCCCGGGCCCGACCGGTGGGCACGGTCCCGTCGGCGGGGCCCGGGAGGCTCGCACGCGCCCCCCGGGCCCGCCGTCCCGGAACTCGGGTTCACGCTCCGGGCAGTTCCGCGCCCAGGTGGTCCACCGCCAGCTTCTCCAGCAGTTCGGCGAGTACCTCCGGAGCCTCCAACGGCCCCATGTGCCCGATCCCGGGCACCTCCACCACGGGCCCCTCCGCGCCCGGGACGAGACCGACCATGTGGTGCGCGTGCCACGGCGGCGTGAACTTGTCCTCGCCCCCGGCCACGACGACGGTCGGCGCGGTGATCGCGCGGGCGGACTCCTCCAGCTCCAGGGTGGCCAGCACCGCGCCCCACCGGCCGCGCGCCACGGGCTCGCACGCGTGCACCATGCGGGCGGTGAGCCGCCTGGCCCGGCGGTCCGCCTTCCTCCCGAGGACCAGGTAGGCCAGCGCGGCCGCCGTGGCCGGGCTGGCCGGACCCATGGGCAGGGTGGTGCGCAGGAACGCCTGGGCACCCAGGTCGCTGAGCACACCGGGCAGCGGGAAGGCCGTGGAGTGCCTGACCAGCTCCGTGCACCCGGTGTTGGTGAGCAGGACGGCGGCCGCGCGGTCCGCGAACACCGGGCGCGGCCCGGCGGCCATGACGGTCATCCCGCCGATGCTGTGCCCGGCCACCACCGCCTTCCGCCCCTCGGGGACGGTCGCCTCCAGGACGGCGCACAGGTCGTCGGCGAGTTGGTCCGTGCCGTATCCGGCCTTCGTGAGGGGGGTCTGGCTGCGCCCGTGTCCGCGCTGGTCGTACAGCACCACGCGCAGACCGGAGTCGAGCGCGCGCACCACCGGCCCCCAGGACGCCACGGACGTGGCCCAGCAGTGGGCGAGGACCACGGTCGGGCCCTCCTCGGGGCCGCGCACCTCGACGTGCAGTCGGGTGTGGTCGGCGGAGCGCACGGTGAGTTCCCGGGCCTGGCCCAGGTGTCGGGTCGCCATCGGGGTACACCTCTCGGTCGGGGGTCGGGGGTCGGGGAGGGGAAAGGGGTATCGGGTCAGTCGTCGATGGTGACGTCCGGGACCGCGAAGGGCGGCCTGCCCGCTCCGCTGATCGGGTGCCCGCCCCACAGGTTGGGCCCGTCCAGGTCGCCGGTGCCCTCGAATCCGTCCGGGGTCCGGACCCGGACGGTGCGCACCCCGCTCTCGAAGGCCGCGGTCACGCCCGGGTGGGCGGCCAACCGCCCCTTCCACCGGTAGTCGCCGGTCAGCGGGGAGAAATGGCCCGCCAGGTGGGCGTCGACCTCGACGGCGGACCCACCGCTTCCGTCGCCGTCGTCCGGTAGGACGATGGACACCGGCCCCCGGTACTCCTCTTCCTCGTCACCGAAGCCGCTCATCCTCGCCTCCTCACGCCGGAACGGGGGCCGTGCGGGACCGGCGGGCGCGGTCCAGCCGCAGATCGTAGTTGTGCGGGTCGAACCACCGCGTCCGCAGCGCGTAGCTCCAGGTGAAGGACGGCCACAGGGTCGTGTTGCGGCCCTCCTCGTTGAGGTACCAGCTGTCACAGCCGCCGGACACCCACACGGTGCCCTCCATCGCCTTGGCGAGCATGTCGTTGTAGGCGCGCTGGGCCTCGGGGCGGGGCTCCAGCCGGTCGATCCGGTTGCGGCACACGTACTTGAGCGCCTGCATCGTGTACCGGATCTGGGCCTCGATCATGAACACCTGCGAGGTGTGCCCGAGGCCGGTGTTGGGCCCGGCGAGCACGAACGCGTTGGGGAACCCGGAGACGGTGGTGCCGCGGAACGCCTGGGCCGTGGTGCCCCAGCGCTCGGCGAGGGACACCCCGTCGGAGTCGAACATCCGCTGGGCGATCGGCGGGTCGGTGACGTGGAAACCCGTGCCGAGGATGATCGTGTCGACCTCGTGCTCGGTCTCGCGGCCGGACGCGTCGCGGGTGACGACCGCGTTCGACCTCACCTCGACGATCCCGTCGGTCACGACGTCCACGTTGGGCCGGGCCAGCGCGGGGTAGTAGTCGTTGGACATCAGGATGCGCTTGCAGCCCGCCCGGAAGTCCGGCGTGAGCTTGGCGCGCAGCCCCGGGTCCTTGACGGAGCGGTTGATGTTGGCCCGGCCGAGCCGTTCCACGACCCCGAGCAGCCGGGGGTTCTTGGCGAAGCCGAACACGTAGTTCTCCCGGCCCCAGTAGATGGCCTTGCGCGCGACCTGCTGGGTGACCGGGAGGTTGCGGTACAGCCAGCTCTCGACCTTGGTGATGTCGCGGTCGTGGCGGAACATCACCCACGGGGCGGTCCGCTGGAAGAGGGAGAGCGAACCGACCTTCGGCT
This sequence comes from Nocardiopsis sp. KDC1DS13DA1, assembly GCF_055632325.1. Lineage (NCBI taxonomy): Bacteria > Bacillati > Actinomycetota > Actinomycetes > Streptosporangiales > Nocardiopsidaceae > Nocardiopsis > Nocardiopsis sp. KDC1DS13DA1. The sequence goes on along the minus strand of NZ_JBVMUY010000022.1, from coordinate 46,969 downwards.
GGATCCGCGGGACGAACTGGATCGCCGACGCCCCGGTGCCGATCACGGCCACCCGGCGGCCGGTCAGGTCGAGGTCGTGGTCCCACTCCGCCGAGTGGAAGAGGGCGCCCTCGAACGAGTCCAGGCCCTTGATGTCGGGGTAGGACGGGTCGGCGAGCGGTCCGGCGGCGCTGACGAGGAACTGCGCGGTCACGGTGCCGCCGGTCGTCTCGATCCGCCACCGGTTGCGCCGCGGCTCCCAGTGCGCGGCCGTCACGTCGTGCCCGTAGCGGACGTGGCGGTCGACGCCGTACTCGCCCGCGACCCGCTTCAGGTACTCCCAGATCTCCGGCTGCGGGGAGAACGAACGGCTCCACCCGGGGTTGGGCGCGAAGGAGAAGGAGTACAGGTGCGAGGGGACGTCGCAGGCGGCACCGGGATAGGAGTTGTCCCGCCACGTGCCGCCGACGTCGTCGGCGCGTTCCAGGACCACGAAGTCGGTCAGACCCGCCTGCCTGAGGCGGACGGCCATGCCGATCCCGGCGAAGCCGGTCCCGATGACGGCCACCCGGAAGTGCGGTGGTTCTTCGGTCACGTTCAGGTCCCTTCGTGCGAACCGGACCGGCCCTGCTGCCGGGTCGGGGAGTCGAGCCCCCCGGGAGCGTGGCGCGTTTCGCCCCCGGGGGAGTGCGGGCCCCGGGGACGCGGCGCGGTTCGCCCCCGGGGAGTGCGGCTCCCGGGGACGCGGCGCGGTTCGCCCCCGGGAGGTGGGAGCCGGAGCCGGAGGGCGTGGCGCGTTTCGCCCTCCGGCCCCGGCGTTCGTGGGCCCGGTCAGCGACCGAGCAGTCCGGCCTTCCTCCAGAAGTGCCTTCCGAGGCCGGAGATGGCGCCGGCGGTGGTCAGGGTCCCGACGACCTTCCGGGCCGCCCAGGTCTTGGTGTCGATCCAGTTCGGGTTGGCCCTGGCGACCCGGTAGGCCTCCTTGGGGTCCAGCCCGACCTGCTCGTAGACCTTCGGGTTGATCAGCCGCGTGGCGGAGTAGTAGGTGACCAGGCCGAGGATGAGGCGGCTGTAGGCCCTGTTGACGGGACCGCGCTGCGCCCAGTCGCGGGCGAACTCCTCGCGGGCGTAGCGCATGTGCCGCGCCTCCTCCACCACGTGGATCCGGGAGACGGAGCGCACCAGGGGCAGGACCTGCTCGTCCGGGACGGCCTCACGCTGGAGCTGGTCGAGGACCTCCTCGACGAACAGCGCGCCCGCGAAGATCAGCGGCCCGTGTGCGATCGCCTTGAACACCCTTCCCAGGTGGTAGGCGACCGGGTCGAGCCGGTGGGTGTGCCAGCCGAGCTTGCCCACCATCCTGGCGAACATGACGGTGTGGCGGCACTCGTCGGCGATCTCGGTGTAGGCGTACTGGACGTGGTTGGTGGTCGGGTCGTTGCGGTAGGCGTGCCGTACCAGCATCTGCATGAGGATGGTCTCGAACCAGATGCCGATGGTGGCGACGGAGGCGATCTCCAGCCGGCTGAGCTCCTTGCGCTTCTCGTCGCTGAGCTGGTCCCACAGCGGCGTCCCGTAGAGGGAGATGCGCTCGGGGCGGATGGCCCACATGTCGGGGTCGACGGGGGCGTCCCAGTCGATCTCGACGAGCGGGTCGAACGAGGCCTTGGCCGAACCGCGCAGCAGGCGCTTGGCGATGTCCTCGCGGTCGGTGAGCTTCGGCTTGACGGGTGTTGGTGTGGTCATCTCGTTCCTCCTCAGGACGCGTTCGGCCGGGGGCTGGCGCCGCGGTGCCGGGTGTGGATTCCCTGGGCGATCTCCGCGTCCGCGAAGGCGCCGTCCGCGAGGAGCAGGCCCAACTGGAGCGACACGACCTGTTCGGTCGTACCAGGGAAGTGCCGGGTCAGGTGCAGCGCGACCGTGCCGAGGCCGGTGGAGGCCACGTCTCGCGGGGCCCGCCTGGCTCCGGCGGCCCGGATCACCGACATGACGGTGTCCCGTTCCCGTTCGGCGGGGACGAGGCCGTCCAGTGCGACACCGGTGGACCGGGAGCTGTCGTGGATGGGTGTGTCGACGTAGCCGGGGTAGACGGTGCTGACCCCCACGTGGGTGCCGTACTCCGCCCGGAGGCAGTCGGCGTAGGCGGCGAGTGCCCGCTTGGAGACCGTGTAGGCCCCGGCGAAGGGCAGTTGGAGGTTGGCCAGCAGGGACGAGGTGAGCACGACCCGCCCCCTGTTCTCCACCAGGGCCGGCATGGCGGCGGAGGTGACCCGCCAGGCGCCGAGCAGGTTGACCTCCAGGGCCTGGTGCACGTGGACGTCGGGGGCCCCGCCGATGTCGACCGCCGGACCGACACCCGCGTAGTGGATCAGCAGGTCGAGCCGTCCGCCGAGCTGTTCGACGGCTTCGGCGACCGAGGAGCGGACCTGTTCGTCGTCGGTGATGTCGCAGCCGATGACTCCGGGGGCGGGCTTGCGGTCGAGGCCGACGACGTTCACCCCGAGGTGACGGAGGACGGCCACGGTGGCGCTGCCGAACGCTCCGGAGGCGCCGGTGACGATGGCGTTCTGTCCGGGGAGCCGTCGCAGATGGCGCGGCAGGGGGGTCGTCATGTGATCTCCTCCACAGTCATTGCCGGAACGTTACAACGGGCATTGTCACAATGCAATGGGGTGAGACGGGAAATTTACTTGCGAGTAGCTTCGGGGTGGAGCGGGAGGATCCACGGGGTCGGACGGGCTCCGGTCCGGTGGCGCGGGGGTGCCCGCCCCTCCGGGGCCGTCGTGTCCGGGCGGAACGAGGGCCCGGGACCACGCTGCTCGCCGGGGAACGGGATTTCTCGGATTCTCCGGACACGGACCCCTACCCTCGGTTACGGTTGCTGTCCGAGCGAGCCAACAGCACGGTCGGTGAAGGGGGTGGTCGCATGACGGCGCAGCGCACCAAGCGGAAGCGGGGGGAGGCCGACGCCGGACCCGACCGGGTCCACCACCGGGTGGTGGACCTGCGCACCGACGCCCTCCGCACGCCCACCAGCGGCCTGTGCCGCGGGCACGGGACCGCCGTGGTGGAGGATCCGGCCCCGGCCGGGACGGCCCGTGGCGGGGTGGCCGGAGACCGGGGCACGCGGGTGTCGAAGCCGCGGGGAGCCGGACGTGAGCCCCGCACCACCGGTCCCGGCCGCCGGGCCCGGGCGGGGCGGGCCGGTGGCGCGCGGTCGGGTCAGCGGAAGGGAACGGGAGACCGTCGTCAGGAGACCCGGCTCACGTTCTGGTGACGCCGTCACGGACCTTCCGGACGGAAACGTTCGTGATGCTGATATCCGGCTATGGAGTCAGCGACGGTCTCTACGCTTGACCCATGGCCGAATACCGCATTGACGAACTCGCCCGGCTCGCCGACACGACGGTGCGCAACGTCCGGGTCTACCAGGACCGGGGGTTGCTCGCACCACCCCGCAAACAGGGGCGCGTGGGTATCTACTCGGAGGCGCATCTGGCCCGCCTGCGGCTGATCGGCCAGCTGCTGCGGCGCGGGTACACGTTCGCCAACATCGGCGAGATGTTCGCGGTCTGGGAGCGCGGCGGCAGCCTCTCCGACATCCTCGGCTTCGAGTCGGCCGTCGGGGACGCCTGGAGCGACGAGATCGCCGACTACGTCACCGTGGGAGAGCTGCGCGACCTCTTCGGCAAGGGTGTGACGCCCAGAACGATAAAGCGGGCCGTCGACCTGCGGGTGATCGAGCGCGACGGCCTGCGCTTCCGGGCCCCGAGCCCGCGCCTGCTGCACGCCGGGGCCGAGCTGGTCCGGATGGGGATGAGCGTGGACTCGGTGCTTGACATAGCGGAGAACCTGCGTGCCAAGGTCGGCGACGTCGCCGACCACATGGTCCGCCTGGTCGCCGAGCACATACTGGCCGAGTACGCGCCGCTGACGGTGATACAGACCGGCAGCGAGGAGGTCACGGAGATCGCCGAGCTGATCCGCCGACTGCGCCCGCTCGCCCAGCAGGCCGTGGACGCGGTCCTGGCCCAGGAGATGGCGGAGAAGATGAACGACGTGATGGGCGAGCACTTCGCCCTGGCGATGGAACACCTGCGCGGCGAGCCGAGCACCCACCCCAAGGAGGACGGCCCCGCGGGGCCCGCCTGAGCGGGGCCCGCGGGGACGGCCGGAGGGCGGAGCCGCCCCTCAGGCGCCGCCCTCGCCCTCGGGGCCGACACCCTCCAGGGGAGCGCTCCGGTCGGGCGCCGAACCGCCGCCCCCGTCCGCCACCGACAGCGGCAGCGGGGTGGTGTAGCGCAGCTCGGCGAAGGCGCCGGCCGGGACCGCGGGCGCGTGCGGGAACACCGGCCGCAGCCGCCGGTACGTCGCCCCCTGCTCGGGCCGGGAGTCCTCCTCGCCCCGGTTCGGCCACAGCGACATGGCGCGCTCGGCCTGGGCGGTGATGGTCAGCGACGGGTTCACCCCGAGGTTGGCGGTGACCGCCGCGCCGTCCACGACGTGGATCCCCGGGTGGCCGTACAGCCGGTGGTAGGGGTCGATCACGCCGGTGTCCGGGCCGTCCCCGATCGGGCAGCCGCCCAGGAAGTGCGCGGTCATCGGGATGTTGGCCACGTCGCCGATGGTGCCGCCCGCGTAGCCGTCGATCCGCTCGGCGAGCCGGGAGGCCGCCTCCTCGCCCTCCGGGATCCAGGTCGGGTTCGGCTCCCCGTGGCCCTGCCGCGAGGTCAGCTTCTTCGCGCCGCCGAACAGGCCGCGCCTGACCGAGGTCGTGAGCGAGTTGTCCAGGGACTGCATGACCAGGCCGATGATGATCCGTTCCGACCAGCGCCGGTTGGAGAGGCTGCGCGCGAAGACGTAGGGGTGGCGCGCGGCCCGGCCCAGGAAGCGCAGCCAGCGCGGCAGCCGTCCGCCGCCCGGCACCTGGATCGTGGTGAGCAGGCCCATCGCGTTGGAGCCCCTGCCGTAGCGGACCGGTTCGATGTGGGTGTTCTCGTTGGGGTGGATGGAGGAGGTGATCGCCACCCCCCGGGTCAGGTCCTCGGGCGGCGGCACGTGGCGGCTCATCGCGCCCACGAGTGCCTCGGAGTTGGTCCGGGTCAGGGTTCCGAGCCTGGCGGACAGGCGGGGCAGCAGGCCGGAGTCGCGCATCCGGTGCAGGAGGGTCTGCGTGTTGTACGTCCCCGCGGCCACCACGACCTGTCCGGCGGTGAACGTGCGGGCGTTCTCCCTCCGGCGCGGGGCGTCGGTGCGGACGGTGTCGACGGCGAAGCCGCCGCCGGGCAGCTCCCGCAGGCGCTCGACGGTGGTCAGCGGGTGGACCTCGGCGCCCGCGCGTTCGGCGAAGTACAGGTAGTTCTCGGTGAGCGTGTTCTTCGCGCCGTGGCGGCAGCCGGTCATGCACTCGCCGCACTCCCTGCACGCCCGCCGTTCGGGGCCCGCGCCGCCGAAGTAGGGGTCGCCGACGGACTCGCCGGGCGCGGCCTTGTTGCCGTCGCCGTCCTCACCGTCGCCGAAGCACACGCCGACGGGGGTCAGCCGGAAGGTGTGGCCCACGCCCATCTCCTCGGCGACCGCCCTCAGGTGGACGTCGGAGGGGGTGACGGTGGGGTTGGTGCGCACCCCGAGCATGCGCCGGGCCTGGTCGTAGAAGGGTGCGAGCTCCGACTTCCAGTCGGTGATGTGCCGCCACTGCGGGTCCTCGAAGAACGCGTCCATCGGGTGGTAGAGCGTGTTCGCGTAGTTGAGCGAACCGCCGCCGACCCCGGCCCCGGCGAGGATCATGACGTCGCGCAGCAGGTGGATGCGCTGGATGCCGTACATGCCCAGCTGTGGTGCCCAGAGGAAGTTGCGCACGTCCCAGGAGGACGACGGCAGGGTCTTGGGGGTGAAACGGCGTCCGGCCTCCAGAACGCCGACGCGGTACCCCTTCTCGGTGAGGCGGAGGGCGCTCACCGAACCACCGAAACCGGAACCGACCACGACGACGTCGTAGTCGTGCTGGTCCGTGGTGTTCTCGGGGGGCTGTGCGGGCGGTGGTGCGTTGCGCTCTGCGGACACTGAGGCCTCTTTCGGTTCGGGTGTCGCGATCCCGTAGTGCGCCGGATACGAGTCTGCAACATCGAATACGCCATCTGGAAATGTGACATTTTCTATTGTAACGTTCGTCACTACCGCCGAGTAGGGTGTGTTCCATGTAACACGCGAGGCGCGCGTCGGCGCAACACACGTTCCCCCTCGCCGTCCCTCCGGGCGGCGAAAACCTGGAGGTTGCAGATGCCCAAGCCTTCCGATGAGGCGCTCCAGGCGTCTCAGGACGCGCCTGAGCAGCACGGAGGCGGCGGAGGTACGCGGTGGCGGAGGTTCGCCCTCATCGCCGTGCCCGGTCTGACGGCCGCCGCCGTCCTCGGCGGGATGACGACGCAGGGGCTCCTGGCGGCCTCGTTCGCCGTCTCCGGTGACAGCTTCAAGATGTCCGCGGACCAGCTCAACGGACAGGGCTTCGCCCAGTACGGTGACGTCGCCGAGTCCGTCGACGGCTCCGGCCGCGCCGTCGGCCTGTCCACGGTCAACACCGCCACGCTGGACAACCTGTGCATGTCCTCCCTGTGGGACCTGGGCATCGGCGAGGCCACCCTGGTGATCACCGCCGGTGAGACGGACCCGGTCGAGGGCACCGACCTGGTGCTGGACCTCGAACAGCTGCGCGGCGACGCCGAGTTCGACCAGATCGAGATCGGCCGCGACGCCAGCACGCTGGACAAGGCCGACGGCGGCCAGGGGCCGGCGGGCGGGTTCGGCCTCCAGGCGGACGAGATCCGGGTGGCGGACGTGGAGCTGACGACCTGGGCCGTCACCTCCGGCTCCCTGCGGCTGAGCGGCCTCAACCTGACGGTCCTCCCGGGCAACCACGAGTGCTTCTGATCCCATGGCCCACGCACTCGACGCGCTCGGCACGTTCCGGGGACGCTTCCGCTCGTGGCGGCGTACCCGGCCCTTCTGGGGCGGCCTGCTGCTCGTCGCCGCGGGTGTGGAGCTCCTGGTCGCACCCGCCGCGCAGAGCCTGATCCTGCCGATCGACCTGATCATCTACGCCGGTATCGCCGGTGTGTCGGGCACCCTCATCGGTGTCCTGCTGATCGCGATCGGGGTGCTCGGCTGGCTCCAGCCGGCGCAGCACACCTTCTTCGGGCTGGTCGGGCTCCTGCTGGCGCTCGTGTCCTTCGTGACGTCCAACTTCGGTGGGTTCGTCATCGGGATGCTGCTCGGCATCGTCGGCGCCTCGCTCGTCTTCGCGTGGGCCCCACGCGTGCGGCGGCGACCACGCGGTCGCCGCCGCACGCGGCCTCGCCGCGGTGCCGGCACGGTCGCCGGGGACACCGGCGAGGAGGAGGGCGGTGAGCAGAGCGGTGCCGACGGGGTCGGCTCACCGGACGGGACCCGGCCCCTGGCCGTCCTCGCGCTGCCGCTCGCGTTCGCCCTGACCGTCACGGCCGCCCAGGCGCCCGCCGACTGGCCCTGGGACTGGTTCTTCCCGCCGGGGGACGGGGAGGAGCAACCCTCCGACCCTCCCTCCGACGGGGCCTCTCCCACAGGCGACCCCTCCGACGACCCCTCCGACGACCCCTCGGCCGACCCGACGGCCGAACCCACCGACGGCGATCCCGACGGGACACCGCGTGAACCCGGCGACGGCGAGGATCCGGCCGACCCCGGGGCCGAGGACGGGGAGGGCGAGGACACGGAGGGCGGGGAGGACGCCGACCCGTCCGACTGCCCGATGGTGACCGGTGGGACCGGCGTGGCCGAGACCGAGGAGGAACTCCTGTCGGCCGTCCGCGCCTGCCAGGCGGCCGAGGAGGAGGGCGACCTGCCGCCCGTGGCGGTCGACCAGGCCTACGACTGCTTCTCCGGTGCGACCAGTACCGGCGGCCTGAACGCGGACCGCCTCACGATGAGCGGGGCCAGGTACGACGGTGTCGTGGAGTGCCCCACCGCGGACGGCCCCCGCCGCTACCTCCGACTCGCCATGAGCCGGGCGGACCTGCGCGGCGCCGAGCTGTGGTTCGAGGACGCCGGGTCCCGGATGAGCCTCGGACTGCCCACCCTGATCATGGACGGCGCTGTGGAGCTGCACGTCACCCGCATGCACGTGCGCATCCTGGGTATCCCGCTCACCTTCACCCCGGACTTCCCGCCCCCGCTGCTGCTCCCGTACATGATCGTCACCGACGTCGACGTCGCCAACCCGATGGCCAGTACCGACCTCATGACCATCCCCGGCTTCGACGGCCGCTACGGCGGGACCTGAGGACCCGACACGACGGGGGCGCCGCACCCGGCGCCCCCGTCACCCTGTCATCCCGTCACCAGGAGTCGGAGATCAGGCGGCTGGGCCGGCCCACGTGCGACACGTACAGCGCGTCCCGGGCCCGCGTCGCGGCGACGAACAGCAGCGTCCGCTCCCGCTGGAAGGTGTGCTCCAGAGCGACCTGGTCGCCGTCGGCCGCCTCGATGGCCGCCTTCGGGGGCAGCAGGTGGTCGCTCACCCCCACCAGGGCCACACAGCGGAACTCCTGTCCCTTGAGTCGGTGCATCGTGCCGACCCGCACCGCCTCCCCGCCGTCGGGACCCTCCAACGGCGCGGTGCGCACGTCGCGCGCCTCCAACTCCTTGGCGACGCCGCGCGCCACCCAGTGGTTGCGTCCGGCCACGGCGATCTCGCTCGGGTTGACCCCCGCCTCCAACCACACCCGGACCCACTCGCCGAGCGCGCTGAGCTCCTCGGCGCGGTCGGCGCACCCGCGCACCACCGGGGCCGGGCCGCGCAGGAGGGAACGGTAGCCCGCGAGGGTGTCGGCGTCGTCGTCCATCCCGAGGGCGGCGCGGCGCCCCAGGATCGGCATGCTCCAGTCGAGGATCTCCTGTGTCACCCGGTAGCTGACCCGGAGCCGGTGGCCGCGCCCGCGCACGTTGATGCCGAGGGAGGCCAGGGAGACCCGGTTGTCGGAGACCCGCTGGTGCGGGTCGGCGACGATGAACAGGTCGTCCGGGCCCTCGGGTACGGCGGCGCGGAGCATCCGCCACTGTGCGGGGTGCAGGTCCTGGGCCTCGTCGACCACGGCGTGCCGGAACATCGGTGCGCTCCGTTCCAGCAGCCGCGCCGCCTCGGCCGCCAGCTGGGGGTGGGACCACAGGCCCTCCACCCGCATGGCCCCGACGTAGCGGCGGACGGTCTCCCACACCTGGCGGCGGTGCTCGGGCGCCAGGTGCTGGACCCGTCCGCTGCGCTCACAGCGGATGTACTGCGGCAGCAGCTCCAGGTTCTGGGCGAGGATGACCTGCTCCCACTCGTCGACGAGGAAGCGGCCGGAGAAGGGCAGCCCGTCGGCGACCGCCACCGCGCGCCAGCGCTGGGCCAGCTCGTCCCCGCTGAGGAGCCGGGGCGCCACGCTGGAGTGCGCCTGGACCACGGACCGGGCGAGGCTGTCGATGGTGGCCACCCGAACGCGGGAGCGGGTGCCGGGGTCGGGCAGCAGCTGGTCGAGGCGCTCGGAGAGGGTCTGGGCGAGCGACCGGTTGTAGGTGGTGAGCAGGACCGACTCGCGGGGGTCCTCGGGGCGTGCGGCGGCGTCGCGCAGGGCCAGGTGGGCGGCCCGGTGCAGGGCAAGGACCGTCTTGCCGGTCCCGGGGCCGCCGGTGACCTGGGTGGACCCGTTGAAGTGCGCCTCGGCGAGCTGGTGCTGGTCGGGGTGCAGGGTGATCTGCCACTGGTCGAAGGGCGCACGCAGGGCCCCGGACAGTTCGGGCGGGCCCGCCGGTGTGGGGTCGACGCTCCCGGGAGCGGCGACGGTGGGGGTGCCGGGGCGCAGTCCGCGGGCGAGGCGGAGCGCCTCGTCGTGGGGGCGCACGGCGATGAGGCGGTACTGGGGAGTGTCGTCCTCCGGCTGGTCGGAGGGGCCGCTCTCCTCGGCCTCGGGGTTGGGCAGGACGACGCCGGACCAGTCGGGGGCGATGCTGACGACCCGGACGCGCGGGTCGGCGGCGCCCTCGACGGACTCCAGCGCCGGATGGTCACCTGCCTGGTAGGCACGCATCGCGGTCAGCGCGAGGAGCTGGACGTCGGGCGTGAGGCGGGAGAAGTCGCTGAGGAACGTCGGGGCGATCGCAAGGGCGGACACGTCGTGGTTTCCTCCGGTCTTCGACCAGGTGGTGTCGGGCGGTACTGGGTGGTCGGAGCGGATGGTGTCGGGTGGGCGCCGGCGTCCGGACCGCCGTCGCTCTACGTGAATGATGCTCGCGGCCGAATTCCGGCAAACGCCGCTCGGAAGGCGATTCTCGGCATGTTCACGGTGTCGGTGCTCTGTCATGTTCGTGCAGGTCACAGTGGTTTTTGCGGAAGCCAGTTCGATCTGTTCGAGAAGCTTTCTCCGGGGCTGCCGCGGCCGGTGTCCTGACCTGCGGTTCTTCGTGTGCTCTGTGGGTCCGTAACCGCCTTATTGTGCTGTCCGAAATTCGGTCTCGGATGGATCGAGTCCTGTTCCGGGCGGGATGGGTGGGGAGGATGACGTGTTCCCGGTCAGGGGTCGAGGGACGACCGAAAACGGGAACCCGCTGTGACGGTCCGCGGGTCCGACGGCGTCCGGGGCGCACGGCGGGGGAGGAGCCCAGCGGCGGGGCGCACCGGCCGACGGGGTGGCCGGATCCGGACACCCCCTGTCCGCGCACGCCCCCACGCGGGATCGTGTACGGCACGGAGCACGCGGACCACGCGTGGTTCAGGACCCTGCCGGGGTCCGTCCTACCCCGGCAGGGTCCTCAACCACCCTGGAGAACCGGTTCCCGGTTCCTGCCGGGCGCACCCATGATGGCCCACAGGAACGACAAAGCGACCTTCGGTGCCCGGACCCGTACCGCCCGACGGTTCCGGTGCCGGCACTCCGCCGGTACGCCATGATGGGGTGCGCACACGCGTCGGAAGAGGAAGGCGGCCGGGGTGGCTGTGTGGATCGTGGCGATCGGGGCCGGCCTGCCCGCCCTGGCACTGGCGCCGTTCGCGTGGACGTACCTGGCCAGCGCAGGTCGGCGCAGGAGCCCGCAGACCGTGCCGTACCGGCCCGTCGCCGTCGTCCTGGGCGCCGCCGTCTGGAACGACGGCCCCTCGCCCCTGCTCGCTCGCAGGCTCGACATCGCCGTGCGCCTGTTCGAGGAGGGCCGGGTCGGGCGGATCGTCGTCTCCGGTGACAACCGCGAGGTCTCCCGCCGCGAGACCGACGCCATGACCGGGTACCTGGTCGCCCACGGCGTCCCGGCCGACCGGATCGACGCCGACCGCTACGGGTACCGGACCTGGGACACCTGTGTGCGGGTGCGCGACCTGTTCGGGGTCGAGGCGGCCACGATGGTCACCCAGGCCTTCCACCTGCCCCGCACCGTCGCGCTCGCCCGCGCGGCGGGGATCGACGCCGTCGGCGTCGGCGACCCCAGCCTGGGAGCCCGCCGGCGATCCACGGTCGTCGGCTACGCGCGGGAGGTCGGTGCGGCGGTCAAGGCCCTGCGCGACGCCGTCCGCCGCCCCGCCCCGGCACACGCGCAGCCCTGACGGTCGTCCGTCGGCCGCGGCCCTTCCGGTCCGCGCGGCGGCCGCTCCGCGTTTCCCACCTTCCAACTGGTTGTTTGTAGGCTCCTGGGCAGGAAGGAGGTGGGTGCCGCCTCCCCGCCGAGGACAGGCGGTCCACACCCACGAACACCATGAACGCGACCACGGGTAACAGCTCACACGACGGAGCTCGGGAGGTGGACTGGGCCGCCCTGGCCCCCGAGGGGGGCGAGCGCGTCCCCGAACTCCTGGCGGCCCTCGCGGGCAGCGACACGGCGCTCTCGGAGCTCCACGACATCATCCGCTTCCCCGCGCCCGGCCACCGCGCCGCTCCCCGGGCCGTCGACTTCCTGGTCGACGTCGCCTGCTCACCGGAGACCGCGATCACCGACCGCTGGCGTCCGCTCAGCCTCCTCCTGGAGCTGGTGAGCGCACACGCGGAGGACCGCTTCCCGCAGCCCCGCGACCTCCAGCAGTGGCGGGACGAGGTCGCCTGGCTGACCTCCAATGACGCGGAGAAGGTGCGCGAGCAGTACCGGACCTGGATGGAGGAGGCGCCGGACGAACAGCAGTACCGGCGCATGCGCAACCGGCTGGCCGTCATGGAGGAGCCCGACGGAGCCGCGATCCTCCGGGCCGAACTGGACACCCACGAGGCGATCCGCGCGCGCGTCCCCGACCTGGTCACCCTCCTGCGGGGCGGCGGTAACCGGGGCGGCCTGGACCGGGCGGGGGAGTGGGTCAGCTACGTGCTCGCCTTCCTGCACGAGGACGCCGAGTTCATCTCGTCCGAGATCACCGGGGCCTCCCAGTTCCTGCTCGCCAAGGACCTGCGCGGCGCGCTCCCGACGCCCACCTCGTACAGCGAGCTCCGGAACGGCATCGACAACGGGGAGCCGTTGGCCGCCGAACTCTTCGCCCTCGGCCTGCTCGCCAGCCCCGAGGACATCGACACCACCATCGCGCTCGCCCACGAGATGGCCGGAGGCAACCTCTACAACGCCTTCGCCGCCTCGGTGGCGATGGTGCTCATCCACGGTGAGAACACCCCGCGTGAGGGACTGCGCCGGATCGGTCGCGGCGGCGGCACCCACATCGGCTACGAGGGACTGTTCAACGAGTCCTGGCCGCACTGCGGTACGCGGTCCCCGCAGGTCCTCGGGTTCCTGGCGCTCGGCCGTGCCGGTGACCGCGCCCGCCGGCTGCGACTGGACATGCTGCCGGGGCTGGTCAAGGGCGAGCCCGCCTCACGCGCCCTGGTCACCGGCGTCGGCCTGGAGACGGTGCTCGGCCCCCGGTCCCGGGAGTACTCGGTCGAGGAGCACGCCAGTGCCGACTACGACGAGGAGACGCTCAAGGTCCTGTGGGCGATCGCCGAACTGCCGGCCTCCGCCTGGGAGGACGCGGAGTTCACCGACACCCTGCGCGCCTGGGCGCTGCCGGAGGACCCCGCCGAGTTCCGCGAACTCGTCGGCGCGGAGCCCGAGCCCGCCGAGCCGCGGCCCGCCGAGACCCCCGAGGCGGGGCTCCGGAACCAGGCACCCGAACGCGGGGGGCTGCTGGGACGCCTCTTCGGGGGGCGTTAGGGCGGGTTCCGTGGATGCTGCCCGTCGCGCAGCAGGGCACGTGTCCGCGGGGCACGCGCTCAGGGGGCGGTGACGGCCAAGGCATCGTCCACTCCGGACTCGTACTCGCCCAGGAACACGGGATCGGGACGGAACACCATCGTGAGGAACGCGGCCGCGGTCGCGGGGACCTCCCGGACCCAGCCGTAGACGGTGGCGGTGGTCCGCTCGCGCAGGCTGGAGTCGGCCACCCCCACCGCGTCGATCCCCGCCGTCCGGCACAGGCCCAGGGCGCGCGGCAGGTGGAAGTCCTGGGTGACGACCGTGGCCTCCTCCACCCCGAACACCTCGCTGGCCCTGGCGCAGGAGTCCCAGGTGGAGAAGCCCGCGTAGTCGGTGACGACGCGGTCCCCGGGGACCCCGGCGGCCACCAGGTAGTCGCGCATGGTGTCGGGCTCGTTGTAGTGCTCGACGCTGTTGTCGCCGCTGACCAGGATCGCCCGGACACGGCCGTCGAAGTAGAGGTCGGCGGCGGTGTCCAGGCGGCGGGCGAGCAGCAGGGTCGGGTACCCGTCCGGACGCACCCCCGCGCCGAGCACGAGGGCCACCGGGCGGTCGGGCACGGTCGCGGCGGAGTGGCGGTCGTCCGCGGTGGACGCGAGCGACCACGCGAACGGCGCGCAGCCCACCAGCACGGCGGCCACGGCCAGCACCCCGAGGACCCGCCGCCAGGGGCGTCCGCCGGGCTCCTCGGCGTCGGCTCCGTCGCGGTCGTCCCGGCCCACGGGTCCCCCGTGGGCGTCGCGGTCGTCGGCGGGCTCGGCAGGTGTGGAGTCAGAGGTCGTCACACCCGGGAAGACGATCAGGCGGGCGGTCGGGTTCCGGATTCGCTCCGTGTTCACGTTCCCGCCCTTCGTGAGCGCGGACCGAACCGGCCACGGGCCCCGCACGGCGGTGGTTTAGGGTCGTCGGATGTCTGAGAAACCGCGACACGAACTCTCCCCGCGACTGCGGGCGCTGTCCGACCTCACCCCCGGCGCCATGCGCGAGGGCGCGGGCATGCACGAGTACGACGGCGTCGTCGCCGACCTCTCCCCCGAGGGCGTCCGCGCGGGCCTGGCCACACTCGGCGGAGCCCGTCTCGACGACCCCCACGACGAGGCCCACCTGGCCGCGTTCGAGGACGGGCTCCGCGTGGAGTTGGGCGAACTCGAACTGCACCGTGCCAACCCGATCCACCACCTCGGTGAACTCGACGTGTCCTGCTACGACCGGGACTACGCCCCGGAGGAGGAGCGCGACCGCGCCAGAACGGCCCACCTGGAGCAGTGGCCCAGCACCGTGGACCACGCGATCGAGGCCCTGGACCGCCTCTCCGCCCCCGTCGCCAGGTCGCTCCTGGGCGCGGTCAGGGGTGCGGCGGAGGGGCTGCCCGACAGCGTTCCGGACGAGGTCCGCCGGACCGCCCTGGCCGCCCACGCCCGCCTGGTCGCCCACGTGGAGGAGGCCGCCGCCTCGGGGCCCGCGAGCGCCGCGCTGGGCGCGGAGAACCTGAGCAGGCTGATGGGTGTCTCCGAGGCCGCCACCGTCGACCTCGCCGACCTGGCGGCCCGGGCCGACGCCGAACGCGACCGCCTGCGCGAGCGGCTGGCCGAGGCCACCGGGCGCCTGGCGCCCGGGCGCGACCCGATGGAGGCCAGCAGGGAACTGACGCGCCGACACCCGGACGCCGAGGGGGTCCTCGACGCCGCGCGGCGCTGGACCCGGCTCGCCCTGGACTTCACCGCGGAGCGCGGTCTGGCCCCGTACGGCGACGGAGAGTGCAGCGTGGACGTCTCCCCGCCGTCCCAGCGGTGGGCCACCGCGATGATGGCCTGGTCGGGGCCGTGGGAGGCGGACACCCCGTCCTTCTACTACATCACCCCGCCCGACGCCTCCTGGTCGCCGGAGGAGGCCGCGGAGTGGCTGGAGATGTTCAGCCACACCACGCTCCCCGCCGTCAGCGTCCACGAGGTGGCGCCCGGCCACTACTCCCACGGCCGTGCGCTGCGCCGGGCGCCCAGCGAGGTCCGCCGGGCCCTGCACTCGATGACCTTCGCGGAGGGCTGGGCGCACTACGCCGAGGAGATGTGCCTGGAGGAGGGCTTCGGCGCCTACGCGGCCGAGCGCCTCGGCGACCCGGAGTGGACCGCGACCCACTACGAGGCCGGTGTGTGGCTGGAGGCCCTGATCCGGGTGACCCGTCTCTCCGTCGCCATCGGCGTGCACACCGGAGGGATGACCGTGGAGGAGGCGGCCGCCCGCTTCTCCGCGGACACGCCGCTCCAGGGGCCCGCCGCCCTGTCCGAGGCCAACCGGGCCACCTTCGACCCCACCTACGGTCGCTACACCTGGGGCAAGCTGGAGATCCTCGCGCTCCGGGACAGGGCACGGGAGCGCTGGGGCGACGGCTTCTCCCCCGCCCGGTTCCACCGGGCCATGCTCGACCTGGGCTCGCCCCCGCTCGGCCTCCTCGACACGGCCCTGGAGGGCTAGGCTGTGTCCGCCCTGGTCCTGCGCTGCGCTTCGGACCGGGCTCGGGCGCTCCGGGAGGCGGTGTGCTTCCTCCTCGGCGTCGCCTGTCGCTCGTTCCTCGCTCGCGGCTCGCCGCGTCGTGCGGCACCCCGCCGACGCCCGAACGGTGACCCCCTGGGGTGACTGTTCGCAGGGCGGGACCTCGATGGCGTCACACGGCCTGGTCGGGTACCCCCAGCTCGGCCAGGGCGGCGCGGACACGGCCCCCGCCCGTCGACAGCGCCCGCGCCGCCCGCGCCGGATCCACGTCCGCCAGCAGCGACACCAGCGTCACGCGGGTGTCGCCGTCCGCGGAGGTCAACGCGTCCGCGCACACCCGCTCGTCCAGCCCGGTCGCCTGCGACAGGATGGTCACCACGCGTCCCCGCAGCTTGCTGTTGGTCGCGTCGACACCGACCATGAGGTTCGAGTAGGTCCGTCCCATCCGCACCATGACGGCGGTCGAGAACGCGTTCAGCGCCAGCTTCTGCGCCGTACCCGCCTTCATCCGGGTGGACCCGGCGATCACCTCGGCCCCGGTGTCCATCCCCACGTGCACGTCCACACGGACGGCCAGCGGCGCATCCGGGTTCGCGCTGATCAGCACCGTCGCCGCCGAGCGCTCCCGGGCCGCCTCCAGCGCGCCGCCCACGTACGGGGTGCGTCCGCTCGCCGTCAGGCCCACCGCGAGGGACCCGGGCGTCACACCGGCCGCGTCGATGCGCCCGGACTCCCAGTCGTCCTCGACCCCCTCCACCGCGTGCGCCAGCGCGCCGCCGCCCCCCGCGTGGTGGGCGATCACCCACTCGGCGGGAACGCCGTAGGTGGGCGGCAGTTCGGCGGCGTCCTGGGCCGCGATCCGCCCCGAGGTCCCGGCGCCGAAGTAGTGGACGGCCGCGCCGGACTCCAACGCCGCCACCCCCAGGTCGACGGCGCGCGCCAGTTCCGGCAGGGCCGCGGCGACCACGGACGGCACCGTCATGTCCTCCGCGTTGATCTGCCGCAGGACGTCCAGCGACGGAAGCAGGTCGATGTCGTGGGTTCCCGAGTTGCGGGCCTCGGTGGGCGACCGGACGATCACGGTGTCGCCGCCCTCCGGGGGGCGGACGGTGTGGTGCGCCCTGGGGTCGTCGTCCGTACCGCTGTACACAGCGCTCTCCTGTTCGGTCCGCACCGGCAGCCGTTCCCTTCCGTCGGTGGTCGCCCCCCGCGCCGTGACCGTGGTGCGGGGGCGGGTCGGATCACTCGTCGCCCGCGCCTGTGGCGTCGGGGGCCGCATCGCTCCTGCGGCGTCGGCGGTCGTCGTTGATGCGCAGTCCCCGGACGGCCTCGTAGGTCGTCTCCAGGGCGGTGCGGCTCTCCGTGTAGCGGCTCTGCGCCAGCCCCACGAAGAGGCAGTCCACGACCGTGAGCTGGGCGAGTCTGCTCGCGGTCGCCCCCGACCGGAACGTGGTCTCGCGCGCCGCGGTGGTGAGCACGTGGTCGGCGAAGCCGACGGGGGAACGGGGGAAGTTGGTGATGGCCACCGTCCGGGCTCCGCGCCGCCCGGCCTCGGCCAGGGCCTGCACGGTGTCGATCGTCGTGCCGCTGTGGGAGATGCCGATCGCCACGTCGCGCCCGTCCAGCAGCGCCGCGCTGGTCAGCATGACGTGCGCGTCCGCCCACGCGAAGGACGTCATCCCGATCCGGTGCAGCTTCTGCTGGAGGTCGGCGCCGACGAAGGCGCTCGCGCCGACCCCGTACACGTCGATCCGGCGGGCCGCGGCCATGGCGTCGATGACCGACCGCAGCACGTCGACGTCGAGGGCGGCGCCGGTCTCCTCGACGGCGCGCGCGTCGGTGTAGGCGATCTTCTGGACCACGGTGACCAGGGTGTCGTCCGGGTTGATGTCGCTGGCCATCTCGGGTGCCCCGGAACGGGCGCCGCGCGCCTGCCCGGCCTCCGTGGCCAGGGCCAGACGCAGCTCGCGGTAGCCGCTGAAGTCGATGGTCCGGCAGAAGCGGATCACGGTGGCCTCGGAGGTGGCGCAGTCCTTGGCCAGTTGGGTGATGGACGACGCCGCCGCCCGCTCGGGGTCGTCGATGATCCGTTGCGCGACCCGGCGCTCGGCCGGGGCGAGCGACGGGATCAGCGATCGGATCCGCAGGACCGTGGTGGGAACGGCGGAGGCGTTCCCGGCGGCCTGGTCGCCGGAAGACTTCGGGATTTGCGCCATGGAGGAAAGTTTCTTTCGGTCGTGGTGCAGAGTCAACGCGCGCGGGGGAAAAAGCGGGAGAATCAAGGATGACAAGGCCCGCCCCCGGCGGCAAGTGTCGGGGTGGAGATTGCGAAATCCCAGTTCAGGGGGCACTCTGGGGGCGGGGTGCCACGGTCTACCCGCTCACGTCGGCGCCGCCTGGCAGGGGGGATGGTGCTGTGTCGCCACGCGACCCGGCGGTACGCCGGTACGCCACGACCGTCGGCACCCGACCCGAGGAACCGCCTCCGGCCGAACCTCCGCCCGCGGGCCTGCGCGTCACGGTTCTCGGCCGCCTCGGCGTCGAGGTCGACGGGACCGCGCTCCCGCTGCGCGGCGGCAAGCGCCGGGCACTCCTGGCGGCCCTGTTCCTCGGCGCGGGGCGCACGCTGGCCGTCGGGGACCTCGTCGAACGCGTGTGGGGGGTGCCCCCGGACCAGGCCAACCGCAGTGCCCTCCAGGTGCACGTGGCGCGTGCCCGCGCCCTGTTCGACGCCCACTGCGGCAGCCCGCTCATCCTGGGTGGTGACGGCGGTTACCGGATCGAGTTCGACGAGGCCGAGTCGGACCTGCTCACCTTCCGCTCCCTGGTCCGCCGTGCCGACGCCGCCGACGACCGGGAGGCCCGTGCCGACCTGCTGGGCGACGCCTTGGGGTTGTGGCGCGGCCCCGTTCTGTACGACGTCGCCAGCCCCGTCCTGCACGCCCGCGACGTCGCGCCGCTGAACGAGGAACTGCTGCGCGTCGCCGAGGCGGGGTTCGGGGCCGCCCTGGACCGCGGTGACCACGAGGAGGCCGCGCGCCGGGCGGCCCCCGTCGTCGCCGACCACCCCGAGCGCGAACCCCTGGCCCGCATCCAGATGGTCGCCCTCTACCGGGCGGGGCGCTCCAGCGAGGCGCTGCGCGTGTACGCGCGTACCCGTGCCGTCCTCGCCGAGCGCCTCGGGGCGGATCCGGGCCGGGAGCTCCGGGAAACCTTCCACGGCATTCTGCGGGGCGACCTCGACCGGGTGCCGCGCGTCCCGCGCCCCCGCGCCCTGGACGGGTCGGACGCGGTGGGGCGGGAGGGCTCCGCCCGGCCGGGGAGGGGAGCCGATCCCTCCGAACCCGGGATCGTCCCCGCCGAACTGCCTGCTGCGGTCACGCCCCTGGTGGGAAGGGACCGCGCGCTGGCCGAACTCGACCGCCTGGTCGACCCCTGCGGCCTGACCCCCGGAAGCGTGCTCGTGCGCGGACCGGCGGGAGCGGGGAGCAGTGCCCTCGCCGTGCGCTGGGCGCACGGCGCCGCGGCGCACTTCCCGGACGGCCAGCTCTACGTCGACCTGCGCGGTGAGGACGGGCGGCCGCGTGATCCGGTCGAGGTGCTGCGCCGTCTGCTGCGTTCCCTGACCGGGGGGGCTGAGGATCCGGCCGGCCTGGGCGCGGACGAGGTGGCGGCGCGGGCGCGGACGCTCACCGCCCGTCGGCGCGTGCTGTTCGTCCTGGACAACGCCGCCTCAGCACGGCAGGTGCGCCCGCTGCTGCCCGGGGGGACGGGGTGCGCGGCGGTGGTCGCCAGCAGGCACTGGCTGACCGACCTGCTGGTTCGGGACGGGTTGCGGGTGCTGCCCGTGGGGGGTCTGGAACAGGAGAAGGCGGTCGAGCTCCTGGAGTCCCTGGTGGCCCCCGGCCGTCGCTCCCGGGCGGGACTGGCGCGGCTCGCCCGCCTCGCCGGAGGTCTGCCGTTGCCGCTGCGCATGGCGGTCGCGTGGCTGGACATCCGGCCGGACCGGTCGGTGGACGACCTCGTACGGGTGGCGGAGGAGGTGGACCCGGCGCACGGCGGGACCCCCGCGGCCAGGATGGCCGCGGTGTTGCGCGCCGGGCCCGAGGAGGGCCGCCTCGGCCGCGGGGAAGTACCGGCCGGACCCGGCCCACCGCACACGAGTCTCGGGCCCTGGCCTTACGCTCCGCTTTCGTCCTGATGAGCACGGTCGAGCGTGCGGGAGAAGTGCATCTCCGTGAGGCGTGAGAAACCCAAGGGGTGGTTGTGATCTCGGTTTGATCCGTTCCCGGGGGTCCTCACGGGGCATGTGAGTCGCTAGTGTCAATCACATGACACAGAACAACGATCCCAACGTCGACCCGGCGGGGAACACACAGCACTTCCGCCGTTTCGTCGACGAGAACCCCGTGACCGACGAGCCCGCGCGCCGTCCGGTCGTTCCGCTCGTCCTGGCCGGTGTCGGCGTGGTCCTCGCCGTCGCCGTGGCCGTCGTCGTCTTCCTCGCCCTGACCTAGGCGCCCTGCTTCCGGGTCCGTCGTCCCGCCCGGTACCGGGCAGGGCCGGGGGCGCCCCGGGCGGCCGTTCCACCGGTTCGCGGTCGCCCTGAGGTCCTGCTAAGGTTGTCGTTGTCGCCAGGGAGCCCGGCCACCGGACGCCCTGGAGCGCGACGAGCGTCATTAGCTCAGTTGGCAGAGCAGCTGACTCTTAATCAGCGGGTCCGGGGTTCGAGTCCCTGATGACGCACGCCAGGACGGCCCCGTCCGTGAGGGTTCACCCCGCGGACGGGGCCGTTCGCTTTCTCCGCACTTCGCCCGGGTGGCGTGCCCCACATGAAACCGCTGGTGGTCCGGGGCGCTTCGGAGATCCGGTAGAGTTGAATCCGTTGCCGCGGAGGGCTGGGAGGCCCCCGGGACGACGAGCGTCGTTAGCTCAGTTGGCAGAGCAGCTGACTCTTAATCAGCGGGTCCGGGGTTCGAGTCCCTGACGACGCACCAGCAAGGCCCCGGTCGACCGACCGGGGCCTTCGTGCTGTTCAGGATGTGATTCCGCCCACGGCCGCCGTTCGCCCGGCCCGGTCCTCTCCGACGGCGCTCCAGAACACCAGCGGGCCCGGGAAGGGCCGACGGTTCAACGGTTTCCCGGTGCGCCGCCGCCTCGGCGAACGGCGTTGCGTGCCCCTCGGGCCGTGCCGCCGGGTTCTGTCGTGGGTGTGGTTTATCTTTGCCATACCTTCACCGCGTGGAAATTTCTCCATCACGACCTGCGATAACCACGAAGAGTAGTTGCTTTTTCGCTATTCGTTGTTTTCTTTAAGTCGGATTGACATCTCCCTGGTCGGTGGGGAACTCTTACGAATCCCGCCCCCCTTTCGCGGGACCATCCCTGAGTACATCCGGAGTACCCTCATGCCTTCCCTCACCCCCGCCGTCCGCGCCGCCCTGGTGTCCGCGACAGCCGTCGGCGCCGCGTTCGGCCTCAGCGGTTGCGGTGCGCTGATCTCCGCCCTCGCCGGAGGCAACACCCTGGAACTCGCCGTCGGCGACTGCTTCGTCGAGGATGAGATGTTCGGCGTGGGCACCGACTCCGAGGTGAGCGACGTCCCGCTGGTCGACTGCGCCGAGGAGCACGACGCCGAGATCTACCACCTGTACGACCTTCAGGGGGACAGCTTCCCTGGCGAGGACGCGGCCCAGACGGACGCCGAGGAGGTCTGCACGGGCCAGGCCTTCACCGACTTCGTCGGCGTCGAGTACATGGAGTCCGAGATCTACGTCAGTTACCTGGTCCCGACCCAGCAGTCCTGGGATGCCGCCGACGACCGCGAGATCGTCTGCTACGTCATCACCGACGAGCTGGTCACCGGCACCCTTCAGGGCGCCAACCGCTAGTCGTCCGGGGTACACCACCTCTCGCCCCCTGTCCTCGGGGAGGGGCCGTGGGCGTCCCATGGGCACGGGGCCCGGATCCGGCCCGTCCCTCCGGTTGACCGCTCCGCCGCGGCCCTCGTGTACCGCGTGTCACCTTCCGAGTGCTTTCCGGAATAGTCCGGACGAGCCGAAACCTTCCCCGCGTTGGGCGCATCTGCTCTAGGTGCGCCCATCCCGACCCGAAAGCGGTCGGGATGTGAACCACGAACTTCTGGAGTTTCAATGCTGCCCGAAAAGCGTCACACGATGCTTGGTCGAGTCGCCCTCGGGGCTCTGGCCACCGGTGCCGCCCTGGCGCTGTCGGCCTGTGCCCCCGTCGCCAACATTCTCGGCGGCGGGTCCGTCGAGGTCCCTGAGGCGCCGGAGGTCGACCTCGACCTGGAGACGGACGCCGCGACGGACACGAGCACCGCCGAGGGGCCCACGGACACCGACGTGTTCCAGCTCGCCGTCGGTGACTGCTTCATCAGGGACGACCTGAACACGGCCTTCATGAGCGAGAACATCTCCGAGGTGCCGATCCTCGACTGCTCCGAGCCGCACGACTCGGAGATCTTCCACACCTACGAC
Organism: Nocardiopsis sp. KDC1DS13DA1; assembly: GCF_055632325.1. Classification (NCBI taxonomy): domain Bacteria; kingdom Bacillati; phylum Actinomycetota; class Actinomycetes; order Streptosporangiales; family Nocardiopsidaceae; genus Nocardiopsis; species Nocardiopsis sp. KDC1DS13DA1. Next base: position 24,770 of record NZ_JBVMUY010000022.1, on the reverse strand, counting down.
CTGCCGGCGGGCCCCTACCCGGGTGAGGATGCGATCGGCGCCGACGTGGGCGAGACCTGCTTCGGTCAGGTCTTCACCGACTTCGTCGGCATGGACTACTCGACGTCGGCGATCTACGTCGACGCCTTCACCCCCACCGAGGACGGCTGGAACCAGATCGACGACCGTGAGGTCGTCTGCTACCTGGACACCCAGGGCGAGCTGGTCACCGGCACCCTTCAGGGCGCCAACCGCTAGTCGCGGCGTGTCACGACGGGGCGGGGGCCACACGGTCCCCGCCCCTCGTCGTCGGGGACCCCTCCGAGGCGGTGGGGATCGGTGGCCGCAAAAACCATCGATTCCATGGCGTATCCGAACGATTCACGTCTTCCGTGCGTCTGGACAGATGGAGCCGACCCCCGTCGGTGCGAGTACGACGATCCTGTGGAGTGACCGTGGTGTTCGATACACGCCGCCCGATACTCGGCCGAACCGCCCTGGGCCTCCTGGCCGTCGGCGCCGCCCTGGCGCTCTCGGCGTGCGGCCCCGTTCCCCTTCTCCCACCTGCCCTGAGCGGCGGCCGAACCGTCGAACCCGGTCCTGTCGACCCCACGGAACCGGAGCCGCGCCCCACCCCGACACCGGAACCCACCGACCCGCCGGCGCCCACCGACCCGCCCGGCCCCGAGGACGTCAACGTCTTCGACCTGGAGGAGGGCGACTGCATCGCGGAGTACGCCGTGGACGGGGGCGAGGGGGTCTCCACGGTCCCCGTCATCGGCTGCGGAGAACCGCACCTCTACGAGATCTACCACGCGGGCGACCTGGACGGGGACGAGTACCCCGGGCAGGAGGAGGTCATCGACGCGGCCTCCCAGATGTGCGAGGAGGAGTTCGACCGGTTCGTCGGTGTCCCGCTACCGGAGTCCGAACTGGACTACACCTCGCTCTTCCCGACCGAGGGCAGTTGGAACGACGCCGACGACCGCGAGGTCCTCTGCCTGGTCCACGAGCGGAACGGCGACCAGGTGTCCGGCGGACTGGAGGGCGCGCGCCGCTGACCCCGACCGCGCGAACGGCCCGCACCGGTTCGGTTCCGGTGCGGGCCGCGTCGTGCCCGGGGCGGTTCCCTACCGAAGCGGTGCCGGGACCGGGAGGCCGCCGCGCGAGGCCTCCCGCGCCTCGGAGACCAGTCCGGCGATCTCGGCCGCCTCCAGCGGTCCGTCATCGCCCGTCGCCGGCCGCGGAAGGCCCGCGCACGTGAGGTCCCCGGGGGCGGCACCGTCCACCAGGTAGGCGTCGACGGCGTCGGTCACACAGGACATGCCGGGCATGCCGTAGAAGCCGTGCCCGCCCTCGTCGGTGACGCTGATCAGACCGTGGCCCAGGCGCTCGGCCATGGCCACGCCGCCCGCGTAGGGGGTCTGGGCGTCGAACTCCCCGGAGACGACCAGGCCGGCGGGGTACCCGTCCCGTTCCAGCTCCACGAGCGGCTCGACCGGATCGTCCGACGCGAAGGAACACGGCGTCGGCGCGTGCCACCCCACACCGACGCCGAACGGGTGCTCCTCGCGGATCTCCCGCATGTCGGCGTAGTAACGGGAAAGGCGGTCGGGCCACTCGGCCTCACAGATCACGGCGACGGTCAGGCTCGGGTTGGCCGCCTGGTAGTCGGTTTCCTCCTCGGCGAGGACCGCCGGGGGGAAGGGGACGCCGTGGACCAGGTGGGCCAGCACGCCCGTGGCCACGTCCCACCGGCCCTGCATCCGGGCGTAGTGGCCGACGAGGAAGTCGAAGTTGTCATTGGTGAACGCGTACCCGTCGGGGTAGCCGGGCACGTCGGTGCGCGGTGTCCGCTCGAGGTCGCGGGAGGTCTCCTCGAAGGCGGCCAGGACCTCGGCGGAGGTCGACCCCAGGCCGTACACGTCGTCGCGCTCGGCGACCCAGGGCGTGTAGCGCTCGACGTTGCGGGTGAAGGCGGGGGCCATCTGGGTGAAGACTCCGCGCCAGGCGCCGTCCGGTCGCACCGCGGAGTCCAGGACGCTGCGGTCCAACCGGTCGGGGAAGAGGGCACCGTAGACCGCGCCGAGGTAGGTCCCGTAGGAGTAGCCGAGGTAGTTGAGCGTGTCCTCACCCAGGGCGGCTCGGATGACGTCCATGTCCCGGGCGGTGTTGGCCGTGGTCATGAACGGTCGGACGTCGCCGTCCGCCCGTTCGCAGGCGCGTTCCGCGTTGATCGCCGACCGGGTGATGTCGCCGAACTCCCCGTCGTCCGGGCGGGGCGGGCTCGACAGGCCGATGTCGTCGACGCCGCAGTCCAGCCTCGGAGTGGAGGCGCCGCTGCCGCGCGGGTCCATGCCGATGACGTCGTAGACCTCGGTGATCCGCTCGCCGCCGAGGCCGAAGCCGATCCCGCGGTCCGGATCGGGGGTCACCGGGAGGACGCGGCCCGTGCCGCCCGGGCCGCCCGGGTTGGTGAGCAGGATCCCGCGGCGCCGTTCGGGGGCGGTGGCGGCCTTGCGGCTGATCGCGACGGTGACGCGTGCGCCGTCGGGGTTCGCGTAGTCCAGGGGCGCCTCGACCTCGGCGCACTCCAGCCCGGCCAGGACCGGTTCCTCGCACGGCGCCCACACGACCTCCTGGTCGTGGAACGCGGCGAGGGGGCCGACGGGTTCGGTGGGGTCGGCGGCGGCGGCGGGGACGGCCGCCGCGAGGGTGAGGGTGAGGGCGCCCACGAGGACGCCCACGGTTGATGTGGTGATCGTGCGTGCTCCGCGCACGTGTCGCCTCCGCTCTTCGCCCGGGCCGTGGGGAGGCCCGGGTGGCTGTCGTCGGAACCGTCACCGTACGAAGCGCGCGGTACGGGGCGACACTGACAAAAGTTGTGGAGGACGCGTGGTGGCCGGATGCGGACAGCCTGAATTGTGGCTGAACGTCACCAGATGAGTCGTTTGTGGAACTGATCGGGTCGCGCTCCAGACGCCGTTTGGTCACAGAGGTGGCGCACGACACATCGGGCCGATTACGGTGATCTTCTATTAGGAAACTTTCCTAATAAATAAATGAAGACGCGCACGACCCCACCCCCCGCTCGAAGGAGCACCGTGACCACCGACATCGCGGCCTCCCCACCACCGTCGCCGCCCGCGAGACGCACCTCCGTCCGGAGGAGCGCCGCCCCCCTCTGGCGCCGGATCTGGCACCACTACGCCGTCGTCAAGGTCCGCAAGGCCGTGACCGTCGTGTTCGTGGTCGCCAACGTGACCTTCTTCCTCGGGCGGGCCATGCCCGGCGACCCCGTCGACGTCATGGCCGGGCGGCTCACCCAGGGCGGGATGAGCATGGAGGAGGCCCGCGCGATCGCCACCTACTCCCTGGCCTACGACGTGGACGCGCCCCTGTACGAGCAGTGGTGGGACTTCCTCGTCGGGCTGGTCACCCTCGACCTGGGCGACACGATCAACCGGCCCGGGGTCACCGTCATGGAGGCCATCGGCGCCTACCTGCCCTGGACGCTGTTCAGCATCGGCACCGGAACCCTCATCGCCATCGTCCTCGGCCTCGTCCTGGGCATGGTCATGGCCTACCGGCGCAACCGCGTCCTGGACCACGTCCTCAGCGTCGTGGCCTCCGTGCTCGGCGCCGTCCCCAACTACCTCATCGCCATGGTGCTCGTGGCCGGAGGGGGGATGTACCTGGGCTGGTTCAACCCGATCGCCCTGCGCGGGACGCTCAGCCCCGGGGTCGAACCCGGGTTCACCGCGGAGTTCGTCGGCGACGCGTTCCTCCACGCACTCCTGCCGATCCTCACCTACGTCCTGGCCATCGTCGGCGTCTGGATGCTCATCATGAAGGCCTCCACCACCGAGGTCCTGAGCGAGGACTACGTGACCGTCGCCCGCGCGCGCGGGCTGGGGGACACCCGCATCGCCTCCGCCTACGTCGGGCGCAACGCCGTCCTGCCGCTGGTGGCCCAGATCGCCATCTCCTTCGGCACCCTCGTCGGCGGGGCGATCTTCGTCGAGGAGGTCCTCGTCTACAAGGGGGTCGGCGGGCTCCTCCTGGACGCCGTCAACTACCGCGACTACCCGCTGCTCCAGGGGCTGCTCGTCATCATCACCTCGTGCGTGGTCCTCGCCAACCTCGTCGCCGACCTCCTCTACAGCCGCCTCGACCCGCGCATCCGGAACTAGGGCCGCCACCGCCATGCACCGATCCGCGCGCGACACGCACGCCACACGCCCCGGAGGAGCGCGACCATGACCACCGCCACCGCACCGACCCCCGCCGCCGGTGTCTGGGGGAGTATCTGGCGGGGCCTGACCCACAGCACGAGCGGGTTCGTCGGGCTCTGCCTCGTCGTGGGCGTCCTGCTGTTCTCCTTCGTGGGACCACTGCTCGTCGACACGGACAACCCCACCGACGTCACCCTCATCTGGGGGCCGGTCAACGCCGAGCACTGGCTCGGCACCAACCACGAGGGCAAGGACACCTTCGTCCAGCTCGTGCTGGGCGGCCGCGAACCCATCTGGGTCGGCGTCCTGGCCGCGCTCATCACCGTCGCCGTCGCCGTCGTCCTCGGCGGCCTGGCGGGATACGTGCGCGGCCGCGTCGACCACCTCCTGCTCCAGCTCTCCGACATCACGATGACCATCCCGTTCATCGTGCTGATGCTGGTCATCGCGTCCTTCTTCCGCACCGCCTCACCGGTGGTGGTCGCGCTCATCATCGGACTGGTCACCTGGCCCCACCTCATGCGCTCCATCCGCGCCCAGGTACTCACCCTGCGCGAGCGCGAGTTCGTCGAGGCCGCCCGCCTCCAGGACCTCGGTACGGCGCGCATCCTCTTCGTCGAGGTCATGCCCAACATGGCGGGCTACATCTTCATCAACTTCATCATCGCGATCACCAACGCGATCTACGCGGTGGTCGGCATGTACCTGCTCGGCCTGCTGCCCAGCACCGCCGACAACTGGGGCCTGATGATCCAGCAGGCCTGGAACAACAACGCGTTCCTGCTGCCCACCGCGATGCCGTTCCTCATCGCGCCCATGGTGATGATCATGCTCTTCCAGATCGGCCTGGTCACCATGACCCGGTCCCTGGAACAGGCGCTCAACCCGCGACTCCGGGACAGGTGACCCCAGTGAACGACCACCCCACCGAACCGGCCGCGGACGCCGGGGCCCTGCTCTCCGTCAGCGGCGTCGACATCGGTTACCGCACCGGTCGGCGCACCGGGACCACCATCGTCCGGGACGTCTCCTTCGACCTGTACCCCGGGCAGTCCCTGGCCCTGGTGGGGGAGTCGGGCTGCGGCAAGACCACCCTCGGGCTGGGACTGCTCCGCCTGCTCCCGCGCACGGGCCGGGTCTCCTCCGGGCGGATCCTCTTCCGGAGCAAGGACGGCGGCCGCGTGGACGTGCGCTCCCTGGGCAGGGAGGAGCTGCGCCGGTTCCGCTGGAACGAGGCGGCGATGGTCTTCCAGGGCGCGATGAACGCCTTCAACCCCGTCCTGCGGGTCGAGGACCACTTCCTCGACACCTTCCGCGCCCACGAGAACGGCCGCGGACGACGGCCGCGCGCGCGGATCCTGGAGCGCTCCGCCGAACTGCTGGAGATGCTCCAGCTCGACCCCGCGCGGGTCCTGCGCGCCCACCCGCACGAACTCTCCGGCGGCATGCGCCAGCGCGCCCTCATCGCGCTGGCCCTGGCCCTGGAACCGCAGCTGCTCATCCTCGACGAGCCCACCACCGCGCTGGACGTGCTCACCCAGCGCGCCATCGTCGAGCGCCTGGCGGAACTGCGCGAACGCCTGGGCTTCTCGATGGTCTTCATCACCCACGACCTCGGTCTGGCCGCGGAGCTGTCCGACCGCGTCGCCACCATGTACGCCGGCCGGTTGATCGAGACCGGCACCACGCGCGACATCTTCCACCGGCCGCGCCACCCCTACACCTCGGCGCTGATCAACTCGGTGCCTCCCGTCTCCGGCGACCGGACCGTTCCGGAGTCCCTGCCGGGCGGCCCGCCCAGCCTGGCCGCACTGCCGCCCGGGTGCTCGTTCGCGCCGCGCTGCGCCCACGCGCTCGACCAGTGCTCCCGCACGCGCCCCGAACCGGAGCTGCTCCGGGAACGCGCCCTGGGGCTGAGCCACACCGCGGCCTGCCTGCGTTCGACCGACACCGCACTCTTCGCCGAGGGGGCCACCCGTGACTGACGCCCGCCCGTCACCCACCACCGCCCGGGGGGCCGCTTCGCGGCGGGGCGGGCGCCCACCCGGCACCCGCCACCCCCAACCGGCGCCCGCGGCGCAGTCCCAGCCCCCTGCGGACGCCTCCGGCGCGGTTCCTCCCGTGCGGACCACCCCCTCACCCGAACCCGCGGCGGACGCCGCCCCCGCCGGCGGCCCGGTCCCCGCGCCGCCCGTGCTGAGCCTGCGCGGCGTCCGGCGGGAGTTCGACACCCCGCGCGGTCGGATCGCGGCCGTGTCCGGGATCGACCTGGACGTGCGTCCCGGGTCGGTGGTGTGCCTGGTCGGCGAGTCCGGCTGCGGGAAGACCACCACCGCCAGGATCGCCGCCGGACTGACCGCCCCCTCCGCCGGATCGGTGCTCTTCCGGGGGCGCGACGTCACCACGATGGACAGGCGTGAACGGGCCGGGTTCCGCCGCTCCGTCCAGTACATCCACCAGGACCCCTACGCCTCGCTCAACCCGGTGCGCACGGTGTGGTCGACGGTCACGGCCGGGCTCCGCCGCCACCGGATGGTCAGCGGCCGAGCCGAGGCGCGCCGGGCGGCGGCCCAACTCCTGGAACGGGTCGACCTCACACCGGCAGGGGACTACCTGGACAAGTACCCGCACCAGATGTCCGGCGGGCAGCGCCAGCGCGTCGCCGTCGCGCGGGCCCTGGCGATGAACCCGGAGGTGGTGATCGCCGACGAGTCCACGTCGATGCTGGACGTGTCGATCCGGGTCAGCATGCTCAACACCCTCGGACGGCTCCGGGACGAGCTCGGTGTGGGCTTCCTGTTCATCACCCACGACCTGGCCGTGGCCAAGTACTTCGCCTGGGAGGGCGAGATCGCCGTCATGTACCTGGGCCGGGTCGTCGAGCACGGCCCCACTCCGCGCGTGGTCGACGACCCGGTCCACCCCTACACCCGGGCCCTGGTCTCGGCGGTGTGCGAGCCCGACCCCGATCTGGCGCACGGAAAGGAACGGTTCCGGCTGCGTTCGGCCGACGTCCCCGACCTGACCGCCCTTCCGCCTGGCTGCGACTTCCACCCGCGGTGCCCGCTCCACGAGGCGGGCGACTGCGACAGCGTGCAGCCGCCGCTGGTCCGCCACAGGGACCGGCTGCTGTCCTGCCACGTCGTCACGAGGGGGTGAGCGGGTGCTGTTCGTCGGCCGCTTCGGCCTGGTCGTCGGTGCCTTCCTCGCCCTGGCCAGCACCCTCACGGCCTTCCTCAACCCCCCCGGTACAGCCGAGTTCGTGATCAGCGTCGTCACCGTCGGTATCGGCCTGGTCGTCACCGTCCTCGGTCTGTTCGCCGTCCTACTGGAAAGGAAGCGACAAGAATGAGCCGCACCCCCTCACCGGAGACCCTCACCCGGGACCTCAGCCGACGCCGACTGCTCAAGGCGGTCGGGTTCGGCGCGGCCGGGGCGGCGGGCGTCGGCGCCCTGACCGCCTGTTCCGGGGACGGTGAGGCGTCGGGCGCCACCCGGTTCACCGGGGTCTACGACTACGACCTGGACGCCAACACCCGCAACATGGCGGTCGAGGACGGCGCGCTCCTGCTCAACTCCGTCTACGAGGACCTGTTCCTGACCACCGGCGCCATGTACGACTGGCGCGAGCACACCTGGGAGTACCTGCTCCTGGAGGGCTCGGAGTGGGACGGGGACAACCTCGTCGTGACGCTGCGCCCGGACCTGAGGTGGAGTGACGGCAGCGACCTCAACGCCGAGGACGTGATCCAGACCTACGCGATGGCGATCCTGGAGACTCCGGCGTGGTCCGTGGGGTTCCCCCAGGTCACCGAGCTCGAACAGCTCGACGACCTCAGCGTCCGGCTGGCCTTCGACGCCCCCTTCGTCAACATCGAGCGCAGCATCCTCAAGCGCCGTTTCGTCAGCAAGGCGACCTACGCCGACTTCGGTCCGCGCGCGGTCGAGCTGGTCAACTCCGGTGTCCGTCAGGGCGACGACGAGCACGGCGCGTTCAACGCCGAGTTCATCGAGTTCAACCCCGAGGAGGTCGTGTGCAGCGGCCCCTACATGTTCGACCAGTCGCGGATGTCGGACGCGAGCATCACACTGGTGCGCAACGAGAACGGCTTCCGGGGCACGGAGGTGGGCTTCGACGAGGTCCTCATCCACCGGGGTGACAACCGGCAGGCCGCCCTGCTGTTCCAACAGGGCGAGGTCGACTACTCCTCGCTGGCGCCCACGGCCGCCGACCAGCAGGCCTTCCAGAGTGTGGAGGGGTTCCGCTGGGTCGAGCACACCGGCTACGACGGCTGCGGCATCATGTTCAACTACGCGGCCAAGCCCGAGCTCAGGGACGTCCGCGTCCGTCAGGCGCTCGCCCACGTTCTCGACAGCGACACCATCGGCAGGGTGGCGCGCGGTGAGGCCTACGAGGGGGTCCAGTACTACGCGGGGCTCGTGGACGTCCAGGCGGAGGAGATCTTCACCGAGGAGGAGCTGGGGCGGTTCACCCACTACGGGTACGACCCCGACCGCGCCACCGAGCTGCTGGAGGAGGCCGGGTGGACCCTGGAGGACGGGACCTGGCACCTGCCCAACGGCGACGAGGCCAGCTTCGAGGTGATCGGAGTGTCCGGCTGGACCGACTTCGAGCTGACCGCGGTACAGGTGGAGGAGGCATGGAACAGCTTCGGGATCCCGACCACGGCGACCAACGTGCCCTCGGACAACCCCTGGGGCATCTGGGGCGCGGGTGACTTCGAGGTGGCGGTCCGCCACTGGGGCAACCCCGAGATCCCGGACTACTGGGGCGCGTTCCAGATGAACTTCCTGCTGGAGAACGCCGGGACCGAGGACTCTCCGGGGCAGTCCTTCGACCTGGAGGTCGAGAGCCCGTCGATGGGTGAACTCGACCTGGCGGCGCTGGTCGAGGAGGCCAAGCAGGCCGAGTCCCCGGAGGCCCAGCGCGAGACCCTGCTGACGATGGCCACGGCCTTCAACGAGCTGCTGCCGCGGATCCCGATCTGGACCTTCCGGTACCTGGCTCCCGCGTTGAACGGGGTGCGGGTCGAGGGCTTCGACACCGAGCTTCCGTCGGACGGCAACCAGATGTACCAGGACAACCACATCATGCTGGCGCTGATCCAGGGGAACCTGGGGGCGGTGGGGGAGTGATCCGGACGCCGGCGCGGACCGGTGACCGGTGAGGGGCGGGGCCGCGCGGCCCCGCCCCTTCGCGTGTCGATGTCGGACACGAGTCGTGCGACCACGGCTGGTGGTGTGACTTGGGGCACACGTGCTGAGCTGGGTGACTAGTGTCTTGAAAGCGGCAAATCAGACAATTGGGATCTAAGGTATAAAGCAACTTTGGCGGTGTTATCCCACGTCAACCCTGGTGCGTTGCGGTCTTTTCGGGTGCTTCTCGGATTCCCCTGCCAAGCGGGATGGCCTTTGTTAGTCTGACGATCCGAACGACGGTTCTCGGTGGATGTACAGGAATTGTGCCGGACATGGATACTTGTCTCCGGATAGGGCGTTACTCTCCTTGTCCGGGCGTCCGTTCGTGCGCGCCGCTTCCATCGCGGAGTCCGTTCCGGCGTTCCCCCGGCGTACGGGACGCCCGTCGCCACGGGGTCCCCACGCGGTCCTCCCGGCGGCGCCTCCCTGGTCAGGGTGGTGATGCGGGGCCACCGCCGATCCGCCCACCTGATGCGAGGAGACGAGACTGTGGCGCAGGCCCCGTCACCGCACGAACGCGATGGCAACCCCCTGGCCGAGACGAAGTCGACGGAGGATGGCCGAGGAGGCAGGTTCCGCCGGGCCATCTCCCGGATGGTCAAGTCCCAGGACCCCCCGTCACCGGAGACCGAGCGAGGACATCCCGTGCATCAGCCCGTGCATCCGCACTCGCGGCCCGCCGAACCCCCCAAGGGCGACGGCGGCGACCAGCACTCCGCCGGTTCGGACAGGCCGGACGGCGGCGCTCCGTCCGACCGCCCCGTCGGACCGTTCTCCGCGTCGGCGGAGAAGGGCTACCGTCCGGCCACCCGCACGAGTGTCCCGAACCCCTACACCACCCGGCGACTGGAGGTCGAGGACGTCGACACCGGCGCGCGCTCGGTCGGCCAGTGGCGGGGCGTGGGCCTGGACGAGCCCGACCCGCGCGGCCGGCCCAGGACCCCTGACTCCCCGGCGCGCACGAGCGACAGCACCCCGGACACGGGCGCCACGGCGCGCCCCGCCACACAGCCCCGGGCGACCGCCGGCCCCGTTGGGAAGGACCAGCGGGAAGCGGCCGCTCCGGCATCCTCCGCGGACGACGCGGCGCACAACACCCACGCACCCCGGCACACCTCGGAACCCGCCACCCACAGGGCTCCCGCCCGACAGGGGGCCGGCGACACGCGTGCCACCCACACCCCGCGCACCGGTGCGGCCGACCCGGCCGGATCCGCCGTTCCCGAACCCTCGGGTGAACAGGACCGGCACACGTCGGAGACCGGGCAGCACGGGGCCGACCCCCTGGAGGGAGGTTCGCGCATGGACGACCAGCCGAACCCGTACGGGACAGCGGAACCCCGGACCACGGAGACGACCACCGGTCAGCACGCCGAACGGCGCGCGGCCGAGCCCTCCGGCCCGCGCGCGCAGGCGCCGGAGCCCGCCGGAGTGCCCGGACACGGTTCGGTCCCCCCGGGCCAGGGGTCCGCCCCGACCGCGCAGACGTGGCCGCAGCCCGTCCACCCGCTGCCCGCTCCGCAGGGCCACCCGGCCCAGCCCCAGCCCGGCTTCCACGGCCCCCGGGCCGAGTACGAGGGGTACCCGCCGCCCTCCGGTCCCCCCGGGCAGTACGCGCCCGCGGGGCAGGCGGCGCACCAGCCCCCTCCGTCCCACCAGGGGTGGCCCGGATACCAGCCCGAAGCGTTCCACCAGGCGCACCCCGGCCACCCGGGCCAGATCAGTCCGGCCCAGCCGGTGTACCCGGCCCACCCCGACCCCCGCGGCGGGTGGGGCGACGGCGGCCAGCCCGGTTACCCGCAGCCCGCGCAGGCCCCGCACCACCCGGTCCCCTACGCGCCGCCGCAGCCGATGATGGCCTACCCGAACGCCTACCCGGCCCCGTACCAGCCGCCGGGGTACGTGTTCCCCGGCCAACCGGTGATCCTCCCCGGCCAGTTCCCCGCCTACGGTCAGCCCGTCCAGCACGTCATCGTGCTCACCTCGGGTCAGGTGCCGCAGGTGATCACCGCCGAACCGGCCACGTACACCGACCGCGCCGAGCCGGAGCGGGGGGAACGCACGCGTGTCCGCTCCCCCCGGGAGGACCGGGCCGAGGACGGAACCGGGCGGGACACCGACGCGGAGATCCCCGGACCGCGGGAGACCGACGCCGGTGAGGCCGTCGCGGAGGAGGCCGGGGAGGCCGCGGACGACGCCTCCGCCCCCGCGGCGCGGACCCCCGGGGCCGAGCGGTCCGGCGACGACCGGGACGGCGGCGCACGGGACGGTGCCGAGAGCACCTCGGACCGCGAGGGCCTGCTCAACGAGGCGCTGGCCGGTCTGGCCATGCGCGACCTGTCGTTGGTCGACACCCTCCTGGAGACGGTCGAGGAGCTGGAGACCGACGCCCAGGACCCCGACCTGCTCGACAAGCTCTTCCAGATTGACAACCTCGCGACCCGCATGCGGCGCAACGGGGAGAACTTCCTGGTGCTGACCGGTCACGACGGCGGCGAGTCCGACGCCCACGACGAGATCGTCCCCCTGCTGGACGTCGCCCGCGCCGCGACCTCCGAGATCAAGGACTACCCGCGTGTGCGCCTGGGCAAGCTCCCGCAGACGTCCATCACCGGTATGGCGGCCGACGACATCAGCCACCTCCTCGCCGAGCTGCTGGACAACGCGACCGCCAACTCGCCCGAGCACTCCCAGGTCGTGGTCAGTGCCCGCGAACTCGACGACGGACGGCTGATGGTCATCGTCGAGGACGAGGGCGTGGGCATCCCCGAGGCCCAGCTCGGGGAACTCAACCTCAGGCTCGCGGGCGCCCCCGTGCTCGACGAGGAGGTGCCGCGCCACATGGGTCTGTACGTCGCCAGCCGGATCGCGCGCAGGCACGGCCTGGAGGCCCGTCTGGAGTCGCGCGCCTTCCGCGGGGTCAACGCCTACGCGATCATCCCCCAGGGACTCCTGCGCGTGGCCACCCCCCCGGTCCCCGGGCAGGCCCGCACCTCGGCGGTGCCCACGGTGACGGCTCCGACGACCCCCGTCGTCACCCCGGCCACGACCGGGACCAACGGTGTGAACGGCAGTTCGTCCACCAAGCCCCTCGGCGGCGGCAACTCCGCCGTCACCTCGGCCGGACTGCCCCGTCGCAGCGCCACCCCGCACGGTTCGCCCCTGCGGATGATGCCCCCGCCGGACCACGCCGCCGAACCGCCCGCCGACGCGCCGCCGAAGCTGACGGGCGAGGCGCGGGCGGAGCAGATCCGCGACGAGCTCGGAGACTTCCTCGACGGTGAACGGGAAGCCCTCGAGGAACGACCGGACGGAGAGGACACGTGATCCCCCTCTCTCCCCGGCGCGTCCCCCGGGTGCCGACACGCACCCCCCGAACCCCCGAACACGACCCTCGGCCCAGGCAGGTAGAGCGATGACCGAACCCGTTAACGACAGTGTTGAGAACTTCTCCTGGCTCATCGACCGGTTCGTCCGGGACGTCCGCGGAGTCGAGCACGCCGTGGTCGTCTCCTCCGACGGGCTGGTGCTGACCCACTCCAGCGACTTCCCCGAGGAGCACGCCGAGCAGCTGGCCGCGATCGCCAGCGGTCTGCACAGTCTGGCCGTCGGCGGTGCAGGGCTCTTCCAGCGCGGTGAGTGCGAGCAGCTCCTCGTCCGTTTCAACAAGGGCCACCTGTTCATCATGGCCATCAGTGACGGTTCGTGCATGGCCGTACTCACCTCCCCGGGCAGCGAGCTCAAGCTCATCGGCTTCCAGATGACCAAGCTCGTGGAGAACGTCGCGCACGTGCTCACACCCCAGCTGCGGTCGCAACTGCGCGAAGTCATCCAGAACTGAGCCGGCGACCCGTAGCGGTTCGGCAGGGATCACGAGAAGGTTGCCACTGACATGAGCTTCCGCAGGCGAAGGAGTAACCGCGTCCGCCCGTTCACCTTCACGGGCGGGCGGACGCGGTCGCGGCATCCGCTGATGGTGCAGACCCTGGTCTCGACGTCCGAGCCCGGGAAGGAACCTCCGAGCACCCTCATGCCGGAGTCGATCAACATCTACAGACTGTGCCGGGAGACGCGGTCACTCGCCGAGGTCTCGGCGGAGCTGAACATCCCCCTGGGCGTCACCCAGGTTTTGGTCAGCGACCTGGCCGAGCAGGACATGGTGTACATCCACCCGACCATCACCGGCAGCAGTCCATCGGAAAACCAGGTTCTGGAGAGGGCTCTTCGTGGTCTCGAACGACTTTTCCAGTGACAACAGGTCGAATCGCAAGAAGATGTCGAGCAAGATCGTCATCGCCGGCGGCTTCGGTGCCGGCAAGACGACCTTGGTGAGCTCGGTATCGGAGATTCCACCGGTCACGACAGAGGCGATCATGACCGAGGCGAGCATCGGTCATGACGACACCTCGATCACACCCGACAAGACGACGACCACCGTCGCGATGGACTTCGGTCGCATCACCGTCGACGACGAGCTGGTCATGTACATGTTCGGCACGCCGGGGCAGGCGCGCTTCTGGTTCATGTGGGACGATCTCGTACGCGGCGCGGTGGGTGCCGTCGTCGTGGTCGACTGCCGGAGGCTCGCGGACTCCTTCGACGCGGTGGACTACTTCGAGACGAACCGGCGCATCCCCTACATCGTGGCGCTGAACAAGTTCGAGGGGCGGCTCGACTACACCGCCGAGCAGGTCCGTGAGGCGTTGGAGGTCAGCCCGGAGGTGCCGATCATCGACTTCGACGCGCGCCAGCGCAACTCGGGCGGCGACGTCCTCAAGACGCTGCTCCGGTACGCGCTGCAGCACAACCGTGCCAGCGAGCCCGTCGGCTGACGGGCGGGGAGCCACCGAGTCCTCCCCACCGCCCCCGTAGACTCCCCAGGAAAGTTAGCGACAGATGCGCAAGATCCTTATCGTCGGAGCGGGCCACGCCGGTCTGCACCTGGCCCATGGGCTGCTGACCGAAGGCTACGACGTCACGGTGATCACGGGGCAGTCCTCCATGGAGATCCGGACCGGCAAGCCCGCGATCACCCAGTTGACCTTCCCGACGGCCCTGAACTACGAGCGCCAGCACAACCTCGACCTCTGGAGCGCTCTCTCGCCGCAGGTCAGGGAGGAGCGGATTCATCTGTATCCGGGGCAGGGCCGCCCCGTGGTGACCTTCAAGGGCAGGACGGGTCAGGGGAACGACTACATCGTCTCGGTCGATCGCCGGGTCAAGATGGCGGACTGGCTGGAGTACTTCGAGGACCGCGGCGGCAAGGTGGTCATCCACGGGGTCACCGTCACCGATCTCGACTACTTCTCCCGGATGTTCGACCTGATCGTCGTCGCGGTGGGCCACGGCGAGCTCGGGCAGCTCTTCGACTACGACGATTCCAGGTTCAGCGGTGCCCGTCCGCGCTCGACCGCCCAGGCGTACGTGTATGACGTCTGGCCGCACGAAGGCGATGACGAGAACGTCGGCTGGGGAGCCTCCGCAGCGGAGGCGGGCACCATCAACCTGGTGCCAATCCTCACCCAGGACGGTCCCTGCCACGCTCTCGTCATGGTGGACAAGCGCGGTGGCCCCATGGACGCCTGGCCGGACCGGCCGGGCTCGGAGGAGCAGCTTCGACGGATGAAGGATCTGCTCCGCCAGTACGCCCCGGACTACTTCGAGCGGGTCAAGGACGCCGTCCTCGTGGACGGGCGCAGCACCCTGATCGAGGAACTGACCCCCCAGGTCCGCAACCCCGTGGGTGTGCTGCCGTCCGGAGGTCTGACACTCGGGATGGCCGACGTGGTCGTGACGATGGACCCGTTCGTCGCACAGAGCTGGAACAACTCCACCCGGTGCGCGAAGGCGTACCTGGAGGCCATCCTCGAACACGGCGACCGTCCGTTCGACGAGGAATTCCTGGTCGGCGCCTTCGACCGCTTCTGGGAATTCGGACTGCACAACCAGACGTGGGCGGAGATGAATTCCACATTGTGGGACGCGGGTGACCTCGCCCCCTTCTTCTACGACCTGATCGAAGGCGCCAAGGCGTACCCGGAGGTGGCGGACCGGTGGATCCGGGGTTGGGACTACCCGCCGGATTACGCGAACTGGCTCCTGGACCCGGATCTGGCCGGGGAGTACCTCGCCGAGGTTCGGGCGAAGCACGGGGACTGAGTCGCGGCGAAAGCGAGGGGGAGCCCGATGTCCGTCGGACATCGGGCTCCCTGGTGTCCAGAAGGTGAGATGAATGTCCGATTAAGTCGCTGACCGAATGAGGTCAAAGAAGGACCGAAACGGGGGAAGCCGTTGTCATGCATCGTGAGCGGCGGTTACGATCCTTCGTGTTGATGTCTGTAAGTGATACATAGCCAAGAGTGAGACTTCTGTACCGCTTGAGTGCTAAGTGTCTGTCGTCAGCGGATCCGACCCTCCTCCCCCGGGGGGTGCGCTGGAAAGGTGTTCCATGTCCCCCTGCGTGTGTTCCTTTCGTTTTTCCCGGAGCGTCGCCGCCACCGGTAGCGCGGACTGACACATCTCGGCCACGAATGTCGGCGCACCTGTCTCTCATCCGTTCTGACCTGGGACAAAGGTTTGCTGGGCGCGTGCATATGCACGGGACGGGACGACCGTCGCCGTGTGCCGTAGAAGTCCTCGTCCACGCGTGACGTGAACGTGGAACGCGATCGGAGGGAACGCGATGATCAGTGACGGTTCGAACACCGAATCCGGCGGTTCCGGTACCCCGGTCGCCGTGGTGGGGATCGCCTGCCGCCTTCCCGGAGCCTCCACCCCGGAGGCGTTCTGGCGGTTGCTCTGCGAGGGCCGCGAGGCCATCACGGCGCCTCCCGAACGACTCGGTGCCCCCTCCGTCGAGCGCGACCACCGCTGGGGCGGTTACCTGGACCGAGCTGAGGACTTCGACGCCGCCTTCTTCGGGATCTCCCCGCGCGAGGCGCTGGCCATGGATCCCCAACAGCGGCTCATGCTCGAACTGAGCTGGGAGGCGGTGGAGAACTCCCGCACCGCCCCCGACACCCTGCGCGGCTCCGACACGGGCGTGTTCACCGGGGCCATCGCCTCCGACTACGCGCTCGTCCAACACAGCGGAGGCCACACGGAGATCGGCCACCACACCCTGACCGGCACCCAACGCGGCATGATCGCCAACCGGGTCTCCTACGCGCTGGGCCTGTCCGGACCCAGCCTGACGGTGGACAGTGGACAGTCCTCGTCCCTGGTCTGCGTGCACATGGCCATGGAGAGCCTGCGCCGTGGCGAGTGCGGTACCGCACTCGCGGGCGGCGTGAACCTCGTCCTGGCGCCCGAGAGCACCGAGAGTGTCGCGCGGTTCGGCGGGCTCTCCCCGAACGCCCGCTGCCACACCTTCGACGCGCGCGCCAACGGTTACGCACGGGGCGAGGGCGGGGCCGTCGTCGTGCTCAAGACCCTGGACCGGGCCCTGGCCGACGGCGACCGGGTCCACGCGGTCCTGCGCGGAGGGGCCGTCAACAACTCCGGGGACACCGCCTACCTGGCCCGGCCCGACATCGAGGGGCAGGAGGCCGTTCTGCGCGCGGCACTGCGGCGTGCCTCGGCCGAACCCTCTCAGGTCGGCTACGTCGAACTGCACGGAACGGGCACCCCCGCGGGCGACCCGGTCGAGGCCGCCGCGCTCGGCGCGGTCTACTCGACCGGCCGCGACACGGCGCTGCGGGTCGGGTCGGCCAAGACCAACGTTGGCCACCTGGAGGGCGCCGCGGGCATCGTCGGCCTGGTCAAGACCGTGCTGAGCGTGGCCCACGGCCAACTGCCGCCCACCCTCAACTTCGAGACCCCGCACCCCGAGATCGACCTGGAGCGTCTGCGGCTGTCCCCGCAGACGCGACGGGAGCCCTGGCCCACCGAGGCGCCGCTGGCCGGTGTCTCCTCCTTCGGCATGGGCGGAACCAACTGCCACGTGGTCGTCGGACCTCCGCCGCCGCGCCAGCCCGAGTCGTCGGGTGGCGGCACCGGCGAGAGCGCTCTCGATCCGGTTCCATGGGTGCTCTCCGCCCGCTCCGAGGCGGCCCTGCGCGCCCAGGCCTCCGCCCTGCACGCGCACGTGTCGGCGCGACCGGGCCTGCGGGCCGAGGACGTGGGCCTGTCCCTGGCCACCACCCGCACCATGTTCGAGCACCGGGCCGTGATCCTCGCCTCCGGCGGCAGTGGGGCACGTGAGCTGGAGTCGGTGCGTCCGGAGCGGACCCCCGAGAACGCCGGTGAGGACGCCGCTCCAGTCCTGATCTTCCCGGGGCAGGGCGGCCAGTGGCCGGGTATGGCCCGTGACCTCCTCGACGGCGACGGCCCGCTCGCCCAGGTGTTCACCAGGCGGGTGCTGGAGTGCGAGCGCGCCCTGGACCCGTACGTGGACTGGTCGCTCCTCCAGGTCCTGCGCGGCGACCCGCACGCTCCCCCGTACGTCGGTTCCGGGGCCCGGGTGGACGTCGTGCAGCCGGTGCTGTGGGCCGTCATGGTCGCGCTGTCCGAGGTGTGGGCCGCGCTGGGTGTGCGCCCCGCCGCGGTGATCGGCCACTCCCAGGGGGAGATCGCCGCGGCCTGCGTGGCCGGTGCGCTGTCCCTGGAGGACGCCGCACGGGTCGTGGCGCTGCGCAGCCGGGCACTGACCGCGCTCGCCGGGACCGGCGGCATGGCCTCGCTCGGACTGACACCGGAGCGGGCCGAGGAAATGGTCGCCGGGACGGACGACCTGTACCTGGCGGCCGTCAACGGCCCCGACTCCGTGGTGGTCTCCGGAAGCCCCGCCGCGGTGCGCCACGCCGTGGAGACCTGCCTGGACAACGGCGTGCACGGAGCGCTGGTCGACGTCGACTACGCCTCCCACTCCGCGCACGTGGAGCGGATCCGCGACGTACTGGCCGAGGCGTTGGCCGGGATCGCGCCGTCCTCCCCCCGGGTGCCCTTCCTCTCGACCCTGACCGGGGACCGCCTGCCCGAGGACGGGCCCGGACTCGACGCCGGGTACTGGTACCGCAACCTGAGCCGGACGGTCCGTTTCGCGGAGGCGACCGAGGCGGCCGTCGCCAGGGGGTACCGCACCTTCATCGAGGTCGGGCCGCACCCGGTGCTCTCCTACGCGGTCGAACGGACGCTCCGGGCCCGGGACGTCGAGGGCACCGTGCTCAAGACCCTGCGCCGCGACCAGGGCGACCAGGCCCGGCTGCTCACCGCGGCGGCCCGGGCCTTCGCCTGCGGACTGGACGTGGACTGGGGCGGCCTGTTCGCGCGGACGAACGCGCGCCCGGTCGACCTGCCCACGTACCCCTTCCAGCGGGTCCGGTTCTGGCCGGGGGCCGTGTCGCCGGAGGCGCCCTCCGGTGGGGGCACGCCCGCTCCGTCGCCGCCTCCGGTGACCGCCGACGCCCGGGACACCCGCGCCCTGGTCGCGTCCCTGTGCGCGGGGGTCCTGGACCAGGGGTCCCTCAGCGGGGCCGACGAGGGCAGGGCTTTCCGCGACCTGGGGTTCGACTCGATCATGCTGCGCGAACTCGCCGCGAGGGTGGGGGAGGCGACCGGGGTCCACCTGGACAACACCGTCCTCTTCGACCAGCCCACCCCCGCCGCGCTCGCCGACCACCTGGCCGCCGCGCTGCGGGAGCGAGCCCGCGAGCAGGCCCCGCCCCCCGTGACCGAACCCGCGGTCCCGGCCGTCTCCCCGCCCACGGGGTCGTCGACCGACGACGACCCGATCGCCATCACCGCGACGGCGTGCCGCCTGCCGGGCGGGGCCGGGTCGCCGGAGCGGTTGTGGCGGCTCGTCGAGGACGGCGTGGACGCGATCGGGGAGTTCCCCGACAACCGGGGCTGGGACCTGGACGGGCTCTACGACCCCGAACCGGGCACCCCGGGGCGCACCTACACGCGCTTGGGCGGGTTCCTCCACGACGCCGACCTCTTCGACGCCGACTTCTTCGGGATCAGCCCCCGTGAGGCCGACGCCATGGACCCGCAGCAGCGTCTCCTGTTGGAGACCTCCTGGGAGGCGATCCACCGCGCGGGCCTGACCACCGACGACCTGCGCGACCAGCAGGTCGGGGTGTTCGTCGGCGCGATGCCCACCGAGTACGGGCCGCGTCTGGCCGACCCCGGTGCGGGCGGTGACGGCGGCTACCGGCTCACCGGCAGCACACTGAGCGTGGCCTCGGGGCGGATCGCCTACGTACTGGGTCTGCGCGGGCCCGCGCTGACCATCGACACCGCGTGTTCGAGTTCCCTCGTGGCGTTGCACCAGGCGGTCGGGGCCATCCAGCGCGGCGAGTGCGCGATGGCCCTGGCCGGGGGCGCCACGGTGATGGCCACGCCCGGCATGTTCCTGGAGTTCTCCGCGCAGCGCGGCCTGTCCCCCGACGGGCGCTGCCGCGCGTTCGGCTCCGGCGCCGACGGGACCGCGTGGGCCGAGGGGGCGGGCATGCTCCTCCTGGAGCGTGCCTCCCAGGCACGCCGCCACGGACGGCCCGTGCTGGCCCTGGTCAGGGGCAGCGCCGTCAACTCCGACGGGGCCAGCAACGGGTTGACCGCACCCAACCGCGAGGCCCAGGAGCGGGTGATCCGGCGAGCACTGGAGACGGCGGGTCTGGCGCCGGACGAGGTCGACGCCGTGGAGGCTCACGGGACCGGGACCCGGCTGGGTGATCCGATCGAGGCGCGCGCGCTGATGTCGGTGTACGGCCGGGGGCGTGAGCACGGCCGGGAGCTACGGCTCGGCTCCCTCAAGTCGAACATCGGCCACGCCCAGGCCGCCGCCGGGGTGGCCGGGGTGATCAAGACCGTGGAGGCGCTGCGGCACGGGCGGCTGCCCCGGACCCTGCACGCGGACGAGCCCACGGACGAGGTCGAGTGGAAGGACAGCGGCCTGCGCCTGCTCCGGGAGGCGGAGCCCTGGCCGGACACCGGTCGGCCGCGCCGGGCCGCCGTGTCCTCCTTCGGCATCAGCGGCACCAACGCGCACGTGGTGCTGGAGGGCGTCGCCGACGAGGGGGCTCCTGTGACCGTCCCAGAGGACCCGTTCCGGAAGTCCCGTCACTGGGTGGTCCCACAGCCGCCGGAACTCGTCGCGCCGTCCTCCGGTCCCGCCGTCCGGGCGGTACGCCCCACGCTCGACGACGGGCTGGCCCTCGCGGACGGGCGCACGGTGTTCACCGGTCGGATCGATCCCGTCGAGCACTCCTGGGTCCGTGACCACGGGCTGCTGGGCCGTACCGTCCTGCCCGGGACGGCGTACGTGGACCTGGTCGCCCACGCCGCCCACCGGGTCGGGGCGAGGACACTGGCCGAGCTGGTGTTGGAGGCGCCGCTGGTCCTGCCCCGAGGCAGGACCGTCCAGGTCCAGGTGGCCGTCGGCCCCCGCGACGGTGACGGTCACCGGACAGTGGAGGTCCACGCACGCCCCGACGGTGATCCGGACGCTCCCTGGACCCGCCACGCCTCGGCGGTCCTGGACCACGCGGAACCGGGGGCCGCGCCGCGGACACCGGTCGTCGACCCCGGACCCGCGGTGGGGACGGCCGACTACGAGCGGCTGGAACGACGCGGCCATACCTACGGCCCCGCCCTGCGCGGGCTGCGTTCGGCACGGCGGGACGGCGGCGAGATCCTCGCCGAGGTGGTCGCACCGGACGCCCTGGACACGACCGCCCCCAGCCACGGCCCCCACCCGGCCCTGACGGACGCCGCGCTGCACGCGCTGCTCCTGCACGGCGGTAGTGACGAGCACGCCCTCATGGTGCCCTTCACCTGGTCCGGGGTGCGCGTGGCCGCCACCGGGGCCGACGCCGCGCCCGGGACCCTCCGCGTGCGGGCGACGGAGCTCGGCCCGGGACGGTACCGGCTCACGCTGACCGACGAGCACGGCGCCGTGCTCGTCACGGTCGACGAGTTGGTCCTGCGGCCCCTGGCCGAGGACGCCCTGCCCGCACCGGAACCCGGTGAGCTGCCGGAGCTGTACGAACTCGGGTGGCGTCGGGTGGAGGTCCCCGACCCCGACGTGTCGGCCGCCACCGGGCTCCCCGACCTGGCCTCCCTCGGCCCGGACAAGCCGGTGCCGCCGGTGGTCTCCACCGAGCTGCCCGCGGCGGTCGTCTACACCGAGGGCGCGCCCGTGCCGGACGCGGTTCGCGAGGGGCTCGACTCCGTGCTCGGCACGGTCCGCGCCTGGCTGGCCGACGAACGGTTCGCCCACGCGCGCCTGGCCGTGGTGACCTGGCGCGCGGTGCCCGCCGACCCGGGGACCCGGCTCACCGGGCTGGCCGCCGCGCCCGTGTGGGGGCTGTTGCGCACCGCCCAGCGGGAGCACCCGGGCAGGCTCGTGCTCGTGGACTCCGACGGGTCGGAGGACTCCCACCGGATGCTGGCCACCGCGGTCGACCTCGGTGAACCCCAGGTGGCCCTGCGCTCGGGAATGGTGCTGGTGCCCCGCTTGGCCAGGATGGAGGCGAAGGCGGACCGCACTCCGGTCGGTCCGCTGTGGCGGCTCGACACCCGTACCTCCAGTTCCCTCGCGGACCTGGAGCCGGTGGCGGCCCGCGAGGCCGCTCGTGACCTGGGTTCTCACGAGGTGCGCCTGGCCGTGCGCGCGGCGGGGGTGAACTTCCACGATCTCGTGGTCGCTCTCGGTATGGTCGAGGGAGAGTCGGGGATCGGGCTCGAAGGTGCCGGCATCGTCCTGGAGGTCGGTTCCGAGGTGCCCGACCTGGCCCCCGGAGATCGGGTGTTCGGGATGTTCGACGGCGCGTTCGGGCCGATCGCGGTCGCCGACGCCCGCAGGCTCGCCCGGATGCACGAGGAGTGGACGTTCGAGCAGGCCGCGGCGGTTCCCGTCGCCTTCCTCACCGCCTATCACGGACTGGTGGACCTCGCCGCGGTGCGCCCCGGGGAGAGCGTCCTGGTGCACGCCGCCGCCGGGGGCGTCGGTACGGCCGCCGTCCAGTTGGCGCGCCACATGGGTGCGCGCGTGTTCGGTACGGCCAGCCCGTACAAGTGGCCGGTGCTGGAGGGGTACGGGCTCACCCCGGACCGGTTGGCGTCCTCCCGGACCCTGGAGTTCGAGGAACGGTTACGCGCCGCCAACGACGGACGCGGTATGGACGTGGTGCTCAACTCGCTCAGCGGCGAGTTCGTCGACGCGTCCCTTCGCCTCCTCCGTTCTCCTGGTGACGGAGAGGGACCGGGCGGGCGCTTCGTCGAGATGGGGTTGACCGACGTCCGTTCCCAGGAGGAGGTCACCGCCGTCCACCCCGGGCGCGGCTACCAGTCCTTCAGGTTGCCGGACGTGGCACCGGAACGGATCGGGCAGATGCTCGCCCGGGTGGTCGAGCTGTTCGAGGGCGGTGTCCTGAAGCCGCCGCCGACCAGTGCCTACGACCTTCGGCAGGCGGGGGAGGCCCTGCGCGTCCTGCAACGCGGTGAGAACGTCGGAAAGCTGGTCCTGACCGTCCCGACGCCCTTCCCGCAGGACCGCACGGTCCTGGTCACGGGTGGCACCGGCGTCCTGGGCCACCGACTGGCCCGCCATCTGGTCACCGGGTACGGAGTGCGCGATCTGCTGCTGGTCAGCCGGAGTGGACCCGCCGCCGAGGGGCAGGACGCCCGCACCGCCGAGCTGGCCGCCCTGGGCGCCCGCGTGCACGTCGTGGCCTGTGACGTCGCCGACCGCGACGCCCTCGCCTCCGTCCTCGCGGACCCGGACCGCCCCCTCGGGGCGGTGGTGCACGCCACGGGGGTGCTCGACGACGGTCCCGTCACCGGCCTCACCCCGGAACGGGTCGACCGCGTGCTGCGCCCCAAGGTGGACGGGGCGTGGAACCTGCACGAACTCACGGCCGACGCGGACCTGGGCGCGTTCGTCCTGTTCTCCTCCGCCACCGGAGTGCTGGGCAACCCCGGACAGGCCGGCTACGGGGCGGGCAACGTCTTCTGCGACGCCCTGGCCCGGCACCGGCGCGAGCGCGGGCTGCCCGCGACCTCCCTCGCGTGGGGGCTGTGGGACGGCCCGACCGGTATGACCGGGCACCTGACCACGGCGCAGATCGGGGCGATGGGCAGGTCGGGCCTGCTGCCGATGCCGTCGGAGGCGGCCTTGCGCCTGTTCGACGCGGCGCTGTCGAGGGACGTGCCGCACGCCGTTCCCGCCTGGATCGACACCACCACGGACGCCGACATCGCCCCCCTTCGGGACCTGGTCACCCGTCACCCGGGAGACCGGGAGACTCCGGACCCCCCCGGTGTCGCGCATGCCCCCGGAACCGAGCGCGGGAGGACGTTCGCCGGTGCCGCCGAACGCGTCGCGGCACTGCCGGAGGCCGAGCGCGAGCGCGCCCTCCTGGTCGAGGTCCGCGGCCAACTCGCCGTCGTCCTGGGCCATGGGTCGGGTGGGATCCGCGTGGACGCGGACCGTCCCTTCACCGAGTTCGGCCTGGACTCCCTGACCGGACTGGAACTGCGCAACCGGCTCGGCTCGGCGCTCGGGGTACGCGTTCCGGGCACCGCCGTCTTCGACCACCCCACCCCGCGCGCGCTCGCGCGGTTGCTGGCGAACCTCGTGGCCCCCGAGCCGCCGGAGGTACCCCAGCCCAGGGCCACCGACGCGGAGGGCCCCTTAGCCGACGACGCGCCGGAGGAGGGGATCGACGCGATGGACGTCGACGACCTCGTGAATCTCGCCATGCAAGGAGAGGCCCACCGATCCCCACGTGGACAGGAGACAGCAGATGACGTCCGATAACCACCGGCTGGTGGCGGCGCTCAGGTCCGCACTCAAGGAGAACGTCCGGCTGCGTGAGCAGCTCGACGACGCCGCGTTCGGCGAGCCGGTCGCCGTCGTGGGCATGGGGTGCCGCCTGCCGGGCGGTATCGACTCACCGGAGGATCTGTGGGACCTGCTCGCGCACGGGCGTGAGACCGTCGGCCCGCTGCCCGACGACCGCGGGTGGGACCTGGCGTCGCTCCTCGGTGAGGGCGGCCGAGAGCCCCGGTCCGCGATGACCCGGGGTTCCTTCCTCGACGCCGCCGGAGATTTCGACCCCGGCCTGTTCGGGATCTCCCCCCGTGAGGCCGAGGCGATGGATCCGCAGCAGCGCCTGCTGCTGGAGGTGGCCTGGACGTCCCTGGAGCGGTCCGGGATCGCGCCCTCCTCGCTCGCGGGCTCGGACACCGGTGTCTACGTCGGGACCCTCACCCCCGAGTACGGACCGCGGTTGACTGAGGCGCCGCGGGACGGGCTGGCGCTGACCGGGACGTCGCTCAGCGTGGCCTCGGGTCGGTTGTCGTACACGTTGGGGTTGACGGGGCCGGCGTTGA